>WFPQ01000265.1 GCA_015487515.1 Hyphomicrobiales bacterium
CCCTTCCGCCCAAGTCTTTGGCAGCATGCCCAGATTTTAGGCATTGACCCGCAGGCAGAACCCGCCCCCTGTTTTATATACCCTGAAAAGGCCGGGAAACCGGGCATTTTCCCGGCCCGCTGCCATGGCACAAAAACTGCATGTATTATGGATGAACAACAGGGATTGCCATGCAGTCTTGATGCAGTCTTGATGCAGTCTTGACGCAGTCTTGGCGCAGTCTCGGCGGCACGGCATCCCTCCTGGAATAGTGATGGAAAAACAATGAAAAAAATTGAAGCAATCATCAAGCCGTTCAAGCTCGACGAGGTCAAGGAAGCGTTGCAGGAGGTTGGCCTGCAGGGGATAACCGTGACCGAGGCCAAGGGTTTTGGCCGTCAAAAGGGCCACACCGAACTATACCGCGGAGCCGAATATGTGGTGGACTTTCTTCCCAAGGTGAAAATCGAGGTGGTCTGTCCCGACCAGCTGGCCGAAAGGGCCATCGAGGCCATTCGCAGCACCGCTCAGACCGGCCGCATCGGCGATGGCAAGATCTTTGTCTACACGGTGGAGCAGGCCATTCGCATCCGCACCGGAGAAAGCGGAGACGATGCCCTTTGACGACGGCTTTTCCCTTGATGGCGGTTGAATTCAATCACTTTTACGGGTAACGCAAGCCCCTGTCAGAGCGGGCGCCCCCAAGACCATGCAGGCAAGGACGACACCAGGGTACGCAGGAAGATGATCATGCACCAACATCTTGCATAAAGGCCATGCAACAAGGGCCTTGACAGGGCCGGAACATGAAAACGGGTTCCCGGCAGCACTCCCGGAACCGGACCTGAAAAACGACTACCAAACCACAAACTCAAACTGAAGGAATACGCAATGAGTTCTGTAGCAGACATTCTAAAGCAGATTAAAGACGACGACATAAAGTTCGTGGATCTGAGATTTACCGACCCGCGCGGCAAGCTCCAGCATGTGACCCTGGATGCCAAGATCGTCAACGAAGACATGTTTGAAGATGGCGCCATGTTTGACGGATCCTCGATTGCCGGCTGGAAGGCCATCAACGAAAGCGACATGGTGCTGATGCCCGATGTGGCTTCTGCCTATGTGGACCCGTTTTTTGGCCAGGCCACCCTTTCCATAAATTGCGATATCCTGGAACCGGCCACCTATCAGCCCTATAACCGCGACCCCCGCACCACCGCCAAGAAGGCAGAGGCCTACCTGAAATCTTCCGGCGTTGGCGATGCGGTGGTTTTCGGACCCGAGCCCGAATTCTTCCTGTTCGACGATGTCAAGTATGCGGCCCAGCCCTACAATACCGGCTTCAAGCTCGACCACTACGAACTGGGCTCCAACTCCGATGCCGAATATGAAGCAGGCAATACCGGCCATCACATCCCCATGAAAGGCGGATATTTCCCGGTTCCCCCCGTTGACAGCGCCCAGGACATTCGCTCCGAGATGGTCTCGGTAATGTCCGGCATGGGCGTGACCACTGAAAAGCACCACCACGAGGTCGGAGCCGCCCAGCATGAACTGGGCATAAAATTCGCTCCCATGATCCAGAGCGCCGACAATGTGCAGATTTACAAATACGTGGTTCAGCAGGTGGCCAACGTCTATGGCAAGACCGCAACCTTCATGCCCAAGCCAGTTTACGGGGACAACGGCACCGGCATGCACTGCAACCAGTCGATCTGGAAGGACGGCAAGCCGCTTTTCGCCGGCGAGGAATATGCCGGCCTTTCCAAGGAGGCCCTTTACTACATTGGCGGTGTCATCAGGCACGCCAAGGCAATCAATGCCTTCACCAACCCATCCACCAACTCCTACAAGCGCCTGGTTCCCGGCTTCGAAGCTCCGGTGCTGCTGGCCTATTCGGCCCGCAACCGCTCTGCCTCCTGCCGCATTCCCTTCGCCCAGTCGCCAAATGCCAAGCGGGTCGAAGTAAGGTTTCCGGATCCCATGGCCAACCCGTATCTGGCCTTCTCCTGCCTGCTCATGGCCGGCCTTGACGGCATCATCAACAAGATCGATCCGGGTGAGCCCATGGACAAGGACCTTTACGAACTTCCCCCCGAAGAACTCAAGGGCATACCCACCGTTGCCGGATCCCTTCGCGAAGCCCTGGAGGCACTGGACAAGGACCGGGACTTCCTCAAGGCCGGCGGCGTGTTCGACGACGACCAGATCGATGCCTATATCGAATTGAAGATGGAAGAAGTCATCCGCTTCGAGCACACTCCCCATCCGGTGGAATTCGAACTTTATTATTCGGCATGAGTTTTACGTCGTTGCAAAAACTGCAGGGGGCCTTGCCGGCCCCCTTTTTTTGCACCGTTTTTAAAAACCGCAGTTCTTTTCGGATTCAGCCGAACCCTTTGCATCCCGGATCATAGCAGGCCAGCGAGCCCCCAGGCTGCTCGGGCGCAGCCCAGCACCACCCGCTGATCAAAAGAAATAAAACACCCCGGAAACGAACAGCAAAACACTGGCACGGGACCCCCTGAGATGGGCAAGCCGGTACGCAAAACCAGATAATCCGGCCTGCAGCCATCCGGGGTCAAAGGCCCTTTTCCAGTTGTCGGCCTGATACTCAACGCGACCGAACAAGAACCTTCGCATACGGTTACTCCATACAAATTCCGTATGCACCCAACCTAGCAG
>WFPQ01000266.1 GCA_015487515.1 Hyphomicrobiales bacterium
GGCAATATGGAATGGCATTACAGTCAAAATTAAGACCGACGGCCACATGACGGCCCGACACAGGTCTGATTGTTACCGGCATATGGCCGGTATAGGTTGCGGAGGCATGAAGCTGTAATTAACCGGGCAAGGGCCTTTGAAGCCGGCTTGCCATGGAGGTTCTTTTGATCGGAATATGGAAAAAACTAAACCTTACCCAAAAATTCGGCCTGGCGGCCGGGGGGGTGATGACGGCAGGCACCCTTGTAATCGGCACCTGGGTTTCCAACGAGATAAAAACCGGGGTGACCCTTAATGCGGCGACCAATGCGGCCCTTTTCATGGAAACCTACGTGGCGCCCCTGGCCGGGGAACTGGCCGACAAGGACTATATTTCGATCGGCCCGGTCCTGGCCCTTGACGAGGCCTTCAGTACCCCGGCGGTGGATGAAAGAATCCTTGCGGTCAGAATATGGAAGCCGGACGGGACAGTGGTCTATGCCAATGACCTGGAAGTGATGGGCGAAAAGTTCGACCCTTCCCAGGGACTGCTGGAAGCGGCCGAAGGCAAGGTGTTTTCGGAATATTTTGCAAGGGGAGAGATAACCGAAGTGGACGGGACCACGGTTGATGTGCCGGTAATGGAAATCTACAGTCCCATAAGGCTGCCGTGGTCCGATGAAATAGTTGCCGTTTTGGAATTTTACGAGGATGCTACTTCCGTTGCCGCAACCCTTGCGGCGGCCAGAAACCGTTCGTGGCTGATGGTGGGGGCCAGCATGCTGGTAATGACCATGGCCCTGTTGGGGATAGTGCATTCGGGTTCAATCCTGATCGAGAGACAGAGGCGTGATCTGCAACGGGGAGCAAAAAGAAATGCCGAACTGGCCAGAAGGGTGGAAAGAGCCAGTGGCAGGTCGGCCGAACTGGCCGAACAGCATCTGAGGCGGGTAAGTGCCGACCTGCATGACGGGCCGGCCCAGCTGATCTCTCTTGCCGCCTTGAGGATAGGTGGATTGCCCCTGGCCAGAAACGATCAGAAAACCAAGAGGGAAGTGGCAGACATTTCCGGGGCCCTGGGGGAGGCCATGCGGGAAATACGTGACATATGCCATGGATTGTCGTTGCCCGAAATCGAAAATCAGTCCCTGGAGGAAATAACGGCCGACGTGACAAATTCCCATGCGGCCCGCACGGCGACCAGGGTTGATCTTGATGTGGAGGATATTGGTGTGCAGCTTCAGCCCCACGAAAAAATCTGTATTTACCGGTTTTTTCAGGAAGGGCTGAACAATGCATTCCGCCACGGCAAGGGCAAGGGGCAGCGGGTGGAAATAAGGCGGCTGGATGAAAAACGGGTAAGGTTTGTGGTCTTCAATGATTATGAGAATGGCGAGATTTCAGGAGATTTCAAGGCCGGGACGAAACAGGAGGATGCAAAAAAATCGGGCATGGAGTATGGGGGAATCGGACTTTTGGGACTCGGGGAAAGAGTTCAGGCCCTTGGTGGGGAATTCAGCTTTGACTGTTCGGTCGGAGAAGGGGCAAGGTTGCAGATGATTTTGAATATCGGATCGGAAACGGATAATGGAAAAAAAGATTAGAATCATTGTTGCAGATGATCATCCGCTATATCGGGACGGGGTGGTGCGCACTCTTGAAGACAGCGGTCTTTTTGATGTGGTAGCCACCGGGGAAAATTCGACCCGGGCCGTCCAGCTGGTTCGGGATCTGAAACCGGACGTGGCGCTTCTGGATATTTCCATGCCCGGGGGAGGGCTTGAGGCACTGGAGGAAATCATGGCCCTTGAAGTGGGCACAAGGGTGGTAATGCTGACGGTTTCCGAAAATGATGCGGACGTGCTTGGGGCCCTTAACGGCGGGGCGGCCGGATATGTGCTCAAGGGAGTTGGCGGGGCAGAGCTTGCAGACATTGTCAGCAATATCGCCCAGGGAGGATCTTATGTGTCACCATCGCTTGCCGCCCGGGTACTGGTGGCAATGCAGGGAGGGAATGGCAATGACAAACGGTCTTTTCTTGACGAGTTGACAGGGCGTGAAGAACAGGTGCTGAAGCTGGTGAGCCAGGGCAAGAGCAACAAGGAAGTTGCCCGGGACCTGAACCTGCAGGAAAAAACCGTAAAGCATCACATGACCAGCATAATGAACAAGCTGAAGGTCAGAAACCGGGTCGAAGCGGCTGTATTGGCCAGGGAATTGTGGTCGAAACAGTGAAATTCATGGACTTTTAGTTACTGCCCGCCTGTTCTTGGGACCTGCACGGGATCGCACCCGGCTCTCGGGGGGAAAGCCGGGTGCGAGAGGTCGTTATGATGCCTGCACGGGTGCAGGGGACGGGAACGCGGAGTTCAGGCGCTCGAAATCCCTTTGTACTGCGGGGCGGGAAATGACGACATTTCCGCGGGGATCCCGGAGCTCATAGCGGCCATTTTCGATTTCTTCTTCCCAGCCATCGGAATATTCTATGCGGATCTGGTGTTCGCTTCTTTCGGTCTCGGCAATGGTTGCGCCATTGTTAAGGCTGTTCATGAAATCCTGAAGGTTCATGGGGCGGGAATTCCGGTCGGGATGGTCTTCATCATCACGGTGATCTTCATCGCCGTTCATTCCCTGGCCCATTCCCTGGTCATCGTCCATTTCCTGGCCCATTCCCTGGTCATCGTCCATTTCCTGGCCCATTTCCTGAGCATCGTCATGATTGCCATTATCATTCATTTCGTCATTCATTTCCTGGGCCATGCCGCCGCCACCATGTTCGCCAGGGCTGCTGGCAAGGGCACCGCTGGCACCAAGGGGAGAGAGGGAAATGGCAGCAAGCAGGGCTGCACCGGCAACACCGTTGAGGATTTTGCGAAGATCAAATTCAGTGGTCATGTTATGGTTCCTATCCGTTTTCATTTGCGGAGGACTTGTTCCGCCGCCTGAAAATGAAACTAGGTTGTTAAATCAATCATAAAAAGGGGCTGGGGACCTTTACCGTGTCGGGACGGACCTGTGAATTTTTGAATGGGACCATGGTCCCATCAAATACGGTTCCAGGCTGGCACCTTGGGCCGTAAATGGATAAAATTGTTCAGGATTTCTGGTTTTTGAAGTCAGTGGATTCAAACAGAACTATACCAAATATGACCAGTGCAGCCGCCACGAAATGGAAAAGCTGAAAGGATTCGCCAACCAGTATCACCGAAATGATGGTTCCGAAAACCGGCAGCAGGTTTATGAATATGGAGGCGCGGTTGGGGCCGATCATTTCAACTCCGCGGGCATAGAACAACTGGGCAAGGATAGAGGGAAAGATCATCACGTAGATGACCAGCAGCCATCCTTTGGGGGTGGTCTGGCCCACGAGCTGGACGGCTTCTTTGAGGCCGCCGCCAATCAGGGCCTGGGCCAGCAGGGCTGCAACCAGGGCGAAAAAGGCAGTGACCGCCAGAAAACCGAGCCAGTGAATGGCAGGCTTGTAGCGCAGGGCAAGGGAATAGGCCGCATAAAGCATGCAGGCGGCGATCACCATTACAT
>WFPQ01000267.1 GCA_015487515.1 Hyphomicrobiales bacterium
CCCGCTCCCAAAAGAACCCCGATTCTTGCAAATTCTTGCAAAAAAAACCGAAAAGGGCGCAAAAATTGCCGGGAAGCACTCACAATTAACGGCTCGTTAACCATGAGGTGGGCAGAATTTGCCCATGGGAAAAAGGTGAGTCTTTGAAGATATGGGAATTGACAATCTGCCGATATTTGCTGCCCTGAAGGGCAAGATGCAGTGGAACGAGGCGCGCCAGAAGCTGCTGGCGGAAAACGTGGCCAACGCGGAAACCCCGGGCTATCGGGGGCGTGATCTCAAGGAATTCAATTTCAGGGAGATGGTTGCAAAAAGTGCCGGGAACTCGATTGCAACCGTGACCACCCAGCCGGGGCACATTGGTGCAAAAAATGGTGCGCAGGGGGGGGACTTTGGTGCCCGGGCCATGAACAGTTTCGAAATCACGCCGGAGGGCAACGGGGTGACGCTGGAGGATGAAATGATGAAGGTGGCGGCCAACCAGATGGATTACCAGGCAGCCACTTCGCTTTATACCCGTTCGCTGAAGCTGATCAGGACGGCCCTGGGGCGTTAGGATCCTGTTTGATGGTGTTTTTTGGAATCAGGGGTTTTGGAGAAACAGATGGGTGACTTTTTATCTTCACTAAAGATTGCGGCATCGGGACTGGAGGCCCAGTCTGCACGCATGCGGGTGATAGCCGAAAACCTGGCCAATGCGGATTCGGCGGCAAAATCTCCCGATGCGGAGCCATACCGGCGGCGCATTCCCACGCTCAGCGCCATGTTTGACAGGGAACTGGATGCCTACAATGTGAAGGTGGGGCGCGTGGCGCTGGATCAGTCCCAGTTCAAGACCAGGTACGAGCCGGGCCATCCGGCGGCGAACGAGCAGGGCTTCGTGCAATATCCAAACGTGGATTCCCTGATCGAACTTGCCGATATGCGCGAGGCCCAGCGTACCTATGAAGCCAACCTGAACGTGGTTCGTTCCTCGCGGGCCATGTACGGGCAGACTCTTGACATATTGCGGGGATGAAAATTCTGGAACGGGTTTTGAATTTTGAAGGATTGAAGAGATGAGCATTCCGGTTTCTGCGGCGGCTTCGGCCTATGGCAATGCGGCCCGCCTGATCGATGACAGTGCCAGGGCAGCGGCGGGGGTGGCGGCGCCACCGGCGGCCGGTGCCGGGGAGGATTTTGCCTCGATGCTCTCGCAGGCGGTGCAGGGGGTGGCCGATGCGGGGGATCGTTCCGACCAGGTGGCCATCGACATGCTGGAGGGTAATGCGAGCGTGGTCGACATGGTAACGGCGGTTGCCGAAACCGAACTGGCGGTGGAAACCATGGTGACGGTCCGCGACAAGGTGATCTCGGCCTACCAGGAAATAATGCGCATGCCGATCTGATTTCGCCCCGGGAACAAGTGGGGAAAAAGCAGATGTTTTCCAAGGCCCGGGTTTCGCCGGCCCGGTCTTTTGCAAGGTCCGGTTTTTTACGGGATTTGACAGGGCAACTTGGTTTTTTCCCCGACTCGCCCCATTGTCATGGTCCGTCGTTGCCTGCTCTTTTCTGCCGTTCAATGTAGTTGCCGGTGGCGATTGCGGGGAGTTTTCCGGGGGGTTTTTTCAGGGCGCAACGAGCGGGCGGACTGGTTGATTAAGGGCAGGGTCCTGAACTGATGGGGCCAGGGTGCTGGCAGCGGAAGCCTGAATGGGGAAGTGAAACGGTGAACGGGAGGTGCAGGCTGGCATGAACGAGGCAGTGGTGCTGGATATTGCCCGCAACGGGCTTTGGGTGCTGATTCTGATTTCGGCTCCGATGATGGTGGTGGGGCTGGTGGTGGGGCTGGTGGTTGCCCTGTTCCAGGCTTTGACGCAGATCCAGGAGCTTACCCTGGTCTTTGTACCGAAGGTGGTGGCAATATTCGTCACGATGATGGTGGTATTGCCCTTCATGGGGGCAACCCTTGGCATTTACATGCAAAGGGTGGTCGAACTGATAGTGGCCAGCGGGTGAGCGGGAACATGGATTTTCCGGGGGAAG
>WFPQ01000268.1 GCA_015487515.1 Hyphomicrobiales bacterium
AACCCAGGATACAGACATCTGCCCCGCCTTCAGCCCCCCCCTCCCCTTCGCCAAGCCTTTCAAGAACGGCCATGAAATTTCTGGCCCGCAACAGGGGGTGATCCCCGTAAACGACAACAACCGGATCATCCGAATCTTCCCACAGGGGGCGCGCCATCAGGGCCGCATGGGCCGTGCCAAGGCGCTGGTGCTGCTCGAATATCTCGGCCTCCGGCGCCAGTTCGCCGACAAGGTTGCGCATATGTTCCTGGTCCGGCGCAACAACCACCCCCATCCTGCCGGACCCGGCATTTCTGGCCGCGCCCAGCACATGGCCGATGATGGGCAGTCCGGCAACCGGATGCAGCAGCTTGGGCAGGGAGGAACGCATGCGGGTGCCATCACCCGCGGCAAGAATTATCGTGGTCATGGTACCCATGCTCATACTCCGGCCGGAAAAATCATCGTTCAATCCGGTGATCATTTGTGGTGGTTTTATGGCAACAAGAAGTTGGCAAACCAATAACGAGGTCAAACAATGTTAAAGTTAGTCGGTTAAAGTGATTCGCAGCTTATCATGGACGCTGATCGTGACAGAAGATTTTCATAACCTGCCGCCGCCGGCCCATGAGCAGATGAGTGCCGGGCAACCGGCCGCTGATGCCCGTAATGCAGACCGTGAAAACCCGGAACAGGCGGACCTGACATTCTGGGGTACCAGTGCGCTGGTCGCCATGGGGATCGCGGTAATGAGCGGTTCCGTTGCCCCCCTCATTCCGGAGGGATTCCTTGGCGGGCTGCAGGCCAACCGCCTGCAGGGGGGGACCCTGAACCAGTTGAGAGCCCAGATAGAAAAGCTGGAAAGAGAACAGGATGTCCTGTTGCGCAGGGCCAACGAAATGCGGGCCCGGTTTTCTCTTTCGGAACGGGACAGAAATGCGGTGAGCCAAAGGGTGGGAGCCCTTGAAACCTCCATCCCCATGCTGCTGGAGGTGGTGCCGCCCGGGGCGGAAATCGACCGGTTTTCCATAACCGCCTCGATCGGTACCGGAGAGGAAGAAGAATTCGACGCGGAAGGAGGCAGCGTTGCGGTTTCGCGAAAACCCATGTTCGGGGCGCCGGTGCCGCTGGGCGAACTGATGCAGCCAGTCCCGCCGCCGCTGTTCACCTCCGGGAGCGATGCGGAACAGACACGGGACGGCATGCAGCAGAACGGTGAAGTGGCAAACCGGCAAGACGATCCAGAGGCAACAGAAGAATATACCCAGAATACAGCGACAGCAGGAACAACTGCCGGAATACCGGTCATTGCTACCCAGCCATCCGATGCAAGCATCAGCCAGACCACGTTCGCCATAGCAATCGGGCAAACCGTTACCATTGAAAATGCAGATGTGCTCTGGCAGGATATTTCTTCAAAGGTGGGAGCGCTGCTGATAGGGCTCGAGCCGGCCATATCGGACCCGTTGCAAAATGAAAATTTCAGGCTGGTGGCGGGTCCCATAAGAAATTATTCGCAGGCCGAAATGCTGTGCAGCAGAATTGAAAGGGTGGGAATAGACTGTTTGCCGGTGCAATATGGAGAAGATGAAACCCCGGCAAGCTGAGGGAACAGGACAATATGCAACTGCGCAAATATTGTGGTTGACAGAGCCGGGCCAATCTCTATGTTCCGGCGCAATAACGGCTGAAGGTCATTTCCGGGTTCGGGATTTTGAACGGGGCCGTTACAGAAATCGCTTCAAGGCATCAGGCGCATCAGACGATCCCTTGCATGACCTTGATAAACAGGCGCCCGTAGCTCAGTGGTAGAGCATCCGACTTTTAATCGGACGGTCGAAAGTTCGAATCTTTCCGGGCGTACCATTTTCAAGACCCATTTTCCAGGCCGGCGCGACAGCCCATCCGCAACCATCATGGCCTGAATCACAAGCAGGAGCAGCAGAAGCTGGCAGATTCGGTGCGCATGCCGGCATTGACCAAACTGCTTCCATGGATCCCGGTCAAATTGGCCGGAAACGACAGGAACCACCATGGAACCCAAAATGCAC
>WFPQ01000269.1 GCA_015487515.1 Hyphomicrobiales bacterium
CGTTCGGGCAGGAATTCATCAACCGGGCCAGGCCGATACTGGCCGATGCCAGAAACCTGACCCAATTTGCCTTTTCCCGATCCGGCTCCCCCCGTCACCCCCTCAGATTTGGCATGATTCCCACCATCGCCCCTTATATCCTGCCCGATATATTCCCTCCCCTGCTCGACAAATTCCCCGACCCCGGTTTTAAAATAGTCGAGGGCCAGACCGAAAAACTCCACGACATGCTCGACCATGGAGAACTTGACATCGCCCTGATCGCCACCGAGCCGTCAGGGAACAAGGTCGCCCTTGATTCCATAAGACTTTTCAGGGACAGGTTTTTTCTGGCCAGCGGCCCGCAACAGGATTTTGAACAACCCGTAAACCTGTCAGAACTGCCAAGAGAAAAACTGTTGCTGCTCGATGAGGGCCATTGCTTTCGCGATCAGATGATAAAGGTCTGCGGCCTTGAAAATGAGCATGGGGCCCTGAGCTTTTCCGCCACCTCCCTGTCAACCATCATGGCCTTCGTGGCCAACGGGCAGGGGCTGACCCTGTTGCCGACAATGTCCATTGCCAAGGAAGCAAGTGACCCAAGGATAAAGCTTTACGATATTGCTTCACCCGCTGCTTTTCGCACCCTGTCGCTGATTTTTCGCAAAAATACGCCCTTCAAAACCCTGTTCCACCAGATTGCTGACCAGATCAGGCAGACACACCTCCAGGGGTCGGAAAGCAGGCTTTGATTCCTACCGCGTCAAGGGCTTGTAGCTCACCCGCTTCGGATTAACCGCCTCGGCCCCGAGGCGGCGGATCTTGTCCTTTTCATATTCCTCGAAATTGCCCTCGAACCATTCCACGTGAGAATTGCCCTCAAAGGCCAGCATGTGGGTGGCCAGGCGATCAAGAAACATGCGATCGTGGGAAATTATGACCGCACAGCCGGCAAATTCCTCCAGCGCCTCTTCCAGCGCCGCCAGGGTTTCCGTATCCAGATCATTGGTCGGCTCATCAAGCAGCAATACATTGGCACCGCTCTTTAACATCTTGGCCAGGTGAACCCTGTTTCTCTGTCCCCCGGAAAGATTGCCCACCTTTTGCTGCTGATCCGCCCCCTTGAAATTGAAGCTTGAAGTATAAGCCCTTGAATTAACCTCCCTTTTTCCAAGGGTAATAACTTCGTTGCCCTCGGATATCTCCTCCCAGACGGTTTTGTCCGGATCAAGACTGTCCCGGCTCTGATCCACGAAGCCCATCTTTACCGTATCACCGATGCTTATGGTTCCGCTGTCCGGCATTTCCTGGCCGGAAATCATCTTGAACAGGGTGGTCTTTCCGGCCCCGTTCGGCCCGATTATGCCAACTATGCCCCCGGCCGGAAGCTTGAAGGAAAGGTCATCGATCAGCAGCCTGTCCCCAAATCCCTTTGACAATCCCTCAACCGAGATGACCTCCTGCCCCAGGCGTTCTCCGGGCGGAATGATGATCTGGGCCGAAGACGAGCGGACCCGGGCCTCGTTGACCTTGACCAGTTCATCATAGGCCTTGATGCGGGCCTTGGATTTGGCCTGCCTTGCCTGGGGGCTTTTGGCCATCCATTCCGCTTCCCGCTCCAGTACCTTTAGCCGGGCCGCATCCTCGCGCTGCTCCTGCCTGAAGCGCCTGGCCTTTTGCTCCAGGTAGGCCGAATAATTGCCCTCATAGGGAATGCCCCTCCCCCGGTCCAGTTCCAGGATCCAGCCCGTCACATTATCCAGGAAATACCGGTCATGGGTGATGATCAGAACCGCCCCCCCGAATTCACGCAGATGTTTTTCCAGCCAGGCGGTTGTTTCCGCATCCAGATGGTTGGTCGGCTCATCAAGCAGCAAAAGATCGGGTTTTGACAACAGCAGTTGGCAAAGGGCAACCCGGCGCCTTTCGCCCCCCGAAAGATTTGCCACCGCCGCATCCGCCGGCGGACATCCAAGGGCTTCCATTGCCATGTCTATCCTGGAATCAAGATCCCACAGATCCTCGGCATCTATCATGTCCTGTAGCGCCGCCCCTTCCTCGGCGGTTTCATCGGAATAATTCATCATCAGTTCATTATAGCGCTCAAGTATGGCCTGCTTTTCCCTGACCCCGAGCATCACGTTGCCCCGCACGTCGAGATTTTCATCCAGTTGCGGCTCCTGGGCCAGATATCCGATCTTTGCCCCTTCAGCAGCCCATGCCTCTCCGGTGAATTCAGTATCAAGACCGGCCATTATCTTTAACAGGGTCGACTTGCCCGCCCCGTTGGGGCCCAGAACCCCGATTTTTGCATCCGGGTAAAAGCTCAGATTTATCCCGTCCAGCACCTTCTTGCCCCCGGCATAGGCTTTGGACAGGTCATGCATGTGATAGATGAATTGGCGGGCCATAAGGCTAGATCCCCTTGACTTCAAGAAACCAGAACTGTTGCGAACTGTCTATGCCAAGCCCCGGCAAAAGAAAAGGGGGCCTGTCAGGCCCCCCTGCTGATTTTGCAACTGCCTGCAATGGCCCTGCAATGGCCCTGTCCTATCATGGACCCCCGCCAGGGATCGGAACAGGCCCCTTGCCAGAAACCTGGAACCGGAACCCGAAAATATCAGGGACCCGAAAAGCCAGAAGAAAGCCAGAATCAGGAAATTCCAGAAAATTCCAGAAATCCTAGAACTCGTCCCACTCGCTGTCCACGGCCGCACCACCCTCCGAAAGATAGGTCCTGGCCGCATTCGACACCCTGGCCTGCAGTTCCCGGGCCCCGGACTTTGCTTCAGAAGAAGAAGAAGAAGAACCGGATGGCGGTTCGGAAGAAGAACGCTCATGGGAGCCGGAGCCGGAAAGCTTGAACACGTCCACTATCCGGTCCAGTTCGTTGACCTGGTTGTCCGTCTGCTCTATGGCCGCATTGGTTTCCTCGACAAGGGCCGCATTGTGCTGGGTCATCTCGTCCATCTGGCGAACCGCCACATTGACCTCGTCGATCGAGGAGGCCTGCTCACGAGAGGAAACCGCAATCCCCGCCATCAGTTCCGAGCTCTCCTTGATCCCCTCGATCATCTCCCGGATCCGCTCGGCCGCGGAAATGACGTGCTTGGAGCCCGTATCAACCTCCGAAGCACTCTGCTCGACCAGTTGCTTGACCTCCGCCGAGGCCTCGGCTGCAGACTGGGCCAGGCGCCGCACCTCGACCGCAACCACCGCAAAGCCCTTGCCCGCCTCGCCGGCCCTTGCCGCCTCCACCGAGGCATTGAGCGCCAGAAGGTTGGTCTGAAAGGCAATGTCATCGATCATGCCGATCACGTTGGAAATCTTGGACGAAGAAGTGGTGATCCGTTCCATGGCCTCGGTGGCAAGATCAACCGTCTGGCCCGTGGTCTCGGCCGTATGGGCCAGGGCCTTGGACCTGGACGAGGCCGCATCGGCCTTGTCCGCATTCTGCATCACCGTCGAGGACAGCTGCTCCACCGTGGCCGAGGTCTCCTCCACCGTGGCCGCCTGCTTGGTCGTCCTCTCGCTCAGGTCATTGGCACCGGCCAGAATCTCCCCCGTCGCCGATTTCAGGGCCCCCGAAGTATCACGCAACTGCCCGATCACGTCGGCCAGCCTGTCCGCCACCGCGTTGGTATCGTTCTTCAGCTTGTCGAACGAGCCCTCGTAATGGCCCTCGACCCGCCGGGTCAGGTCGGTACGGGCAAGGGCAGAAAGAACATCGCCTACTTCC
>WFPQ01000270.1 GCA_015487515.1 Hyphomicrobiales bacterium
CCTCTCAATTGATAGCACGTACATGCAAAAACGGGAATTTTATTGACAAACGACAAATAAGTTATTGCTATAATTGACATTACCAATTTCGTCTGCAAGCTGTTCGGCAAAGCGGACAGGGAAAGAAAACATTGAAAAGCGACATCGAAATAGCAAGAAGCACCAGGGCAGAACCCATAACGCAAATCGCCGCAAGACTGGGCATCAGGGAAAAAGACCTGGAGCCCTATGGCCACACGAAGGCAAAGATATCCCAGGACTTCATCGCCGGATTGCAAGATAAAAAAGACGGCAAGCTCATACTGGTAACCGCCATAAGCCCAACCCCGGCCGGAGAAGGCAAGACCACGACAACCGTTGGCCTTGGGGATGCCATGAACCACCTTGGCAAGAACGTTTCCATCTGCCTGCGCGAACCCTCCCTTGGCCCCTGTTTCGGCATGAAGGGGGGAGCAGCCGGGGGCGGCATGGCCCAGGTCATACCGATGGAGGACATCAACCTGCATTTCACCGGGGACTTTCATGCCATCAGCGCCGCCCACAACCTGTTGAGCGCCATGATCGACAATCACATTTACTGGGGCAACGAATTGAACCTGGATGCGCGCCGGATAAGCTGGCGGCGGGTCGTGGACATGAACGACCGGGCCCTGCGCGATATGGTGATGTCCCTTGGCGGAATCATGAACGGTTTTCCACGCCAGAGCGGCTATGACATTACGGTGGCCTCCGAAATCATGGCCATATTGTGCCTGTCCAATGATTTGACCGACCTGGAAAGGCGCATTGAAAAAATCGTCATCGGCCAGGACAGGGAACGCAAAAACATAACCGCCGGGCAGTTGAATGCGGCCGGGGCCATGGCCGTTCTGCTGCGCGATGCCATGAAGCCGAACCTGGTGCAATCCCTGGAGCATACCCCGGCCTTTGTGCACGGGGGACCGTTTGCCAACATAGCCCATGGCTGCAACTCGCTGGTGGCCACCAAGGCCGCCCTGAAGCTTTCGGACTACGTGATAACCGAGGCCGGATTCGGAGCCGACCTGGGAGCGGAAAAATTCTTTGACATAAAATGCAGGATAGGCGGGTTAAAACCCGATGCGGCAGTAATTGTTGCCACCGTAAAGGCCCTGAAATTCCAGGGAGGCGCAAAAGGCAGGGAACTGGGCAGGGCAAACATGGAAGCGCTGAAAAAGGGGATGAAAAACCTCGGTCAGCACATAAGAAACATGAAAAAATTCAGCATCCCGGTGCTGGTGGCCATCAACCGTTATTCCGGGGACGAGGATGAAGAAATCAAAACGGTAAAAGAATATTGCAAAAACCTCGGCATCAAGGCCCATGAATGCACCCACTGGCAAAACGGAGGCAGGGGGGCTGTTTCTCTGGCCAGTGATGTCATTGAAGAAGTGGAAAGTGGGGCAGCAGATTTCAAGCCGCTTTACGGGGATGATATGGGCCTTTGGGATAAGGCGCGCCATATTGCCATCAACATGTACGGGGCCGATGATATCGTTGGGGACACAAAGATCCGCAATCGCTTCAGGGAATTTGAAAATGCCGGATATGGGCAGCTTCCGATCTGCATGGCCAAGACCCAATACAGTTTTTCGACCGATCCCAGCCTTAAGGGAGCTCCAAAAAACCACGTGGTGCCCATACGCGAGGTCCGGCTGGCGGCCGGGGCCGGGTTTATCGTTGCGGTGTGCGGAGACATAATGACCATGCCCGGCCTGCCACGGCATCCGGCAGCCGAAAAAATAGGCATCGATGAAAACGGGCAGACCGTGGGGCTGTTTTAGACCAGAGCAGCCGACCTTGCTGAAACCGGATCCTTTGCACCCCTGGTTGAATCAAACAGGGCCAACCCCCTTATGGGCAACGCACAAGGCAGAAATCAGGCAAAACGGCCCAAAAGGCAGGCCGGAAAAAGGGCAGTACGGGTGCCGGAAATCACGTTATTGCCTGCCGGGCCAGGCAAATGCCGGCCGCCCTGGCCAGCCCGACCGGCAGAGGGGCGGAGCTAAATACCCCGCCCCCTGATCATCAAACCGGGAAAATTACATGCCCAGCGCCTTGTCGGTAACAGCGCTGGTCCATGCTCCCTCAGGCTCTTTGGTGATCACGGGATCGGAACCTCCGGCCAGCAGGGTCTGGACGGTGCGCTCGTAATCGGCAGGATCAAGGGCACCGTTGGAACCGGCGGTGAGCTTGGCGATTTCACCCATCATGCGGCGCTGATGCTCGATGGTCTGGGCACCCGTATCATCATATTCCAGCACGATTTCAGCCGCGGCATCCGGGTTCTCCTCGGCCCACTTCCACCCTTTCATGGAAGCACGGACAAAACGGACCATTTCATCAAAGAACTGCTCGTCATTGAGACGGTCCTCGAGCACGTAAATGCCGTCTTCCAGGGTGGCCACACCCTCATCCTCATATTTGAAGGTCACCAGATCGTCAGGACCAAGACCCGCATCAATGATCTGCCAATATTCGTTATAGGTCATGGTCGATACGCAATCGGCCTGGTTTTGCAGGATCGGATCGACATTAAAGCCCTGTTTTAGAACCTCGACTCCGTCCGGCCCGCCTTCCGTCGGTATGCCAAGCTGGCTCATCCATGAAAGGAACGGATATTCATTGCCGAAGAACCAGACCCCAAGGGTCTTGCCGGGAAAGTCGGCCGGAGAAGTTATGCCGCTATCGGCCCGGCAGGTCAGCATCATGCCCGAAGACTTGAAAGGCTGGGCAATATTGACCAGGGGCACGCCCTTTTCGCGGGCGGCCAGGGCCGAGGGCATCCAGTCTATGACCACATCGGCGCCACCACCAACCAGAACCTGGACCGGGGCAATGTCGGGGCCACCGGGCTTGATGGTGACATCCAGGCCCTCTTCCTCGTAAAATCCGCGCTCAAGGGCCACGTAATAGCCGGCAAACTGGGCCTGGGTGACCCATTTGAGTTGCAGGGTAACCTCCTGGGCATTGACGGCCGGTGCGGCGGCAATGACCATGGCCCCAAAAGCCAGAGTTGAAAGCAGTTTCTTCATTTTAGTCTCCCTTTGGTTGTTTATAACTGGTTATTTTTCGTTTTTCACTTTTCTTAGCATGGTTACTCTTTGTCTGGCTGTTCTGCGTCCGGGCCCAGTCGGGCCGGACGCCTGACATTTTCAAAAACCTATCCGCGAACCGACGGGTGCCAGAATGTGACCCTGCGCTCCATTAAGGCGATTAAACCGTAAAAACTGGTCCCCGCCAAGGCAGCGATGGCAATTTCCGCCCAGACCAGGTCCACGTTCATCCGGCCAACTTCCGTCGATATGCGAAAGCCCATGCCGACTATGGGAGTTCCGAAAAACTCCGCCACGATCGCCCCGATCAGGGCCAGGGTCGAATTTATCTTCAGGGCATTGAATATGAAGGGGGCAGCGGCAGGCAGGCGCAGGATAAAAAGGGTCTGCCAGTAGGAACCGGCATAGGTGCGCATCAGGTCCCTTTGCATGGATGATGTGGCAGCAAGCCCGGAAACCGTATTGACCAGCATGGGGAAAAAGGTCATCACCACCACGACGGCAACCTTTGACTGCCAGTCAAAGCCAAACCACATGACCATGATCGGGGCAATGCCGACTATGGGAAGGGCAGAAACGAAATTGCCAATGGGTAAAAGGCCCCGCTGCAGGAATGGAGACCGGTCCACGGCAATGGCAACCAGAAAACCGGCCCCGCAGCCAAGCAGAAACCCGACCAGAACCGACTTTATGAAGGTCTGCTGAAAATCCGCCCACAAAATGGGACCCGAAACCATTATCCGGGACCAGATCATGGAGGGGGGCGGCAAAAGGATAGGGGAAACATCAAGACCGCGGGTCAGACCTTCCCAGAGAACCAGGATCGAAATGCCAAACAGCAGGGGAACAAGCAGATCAATGGCACGGGCAAGGGAACGGTTGCGCGGCCTGAGGCGCACCAGCCATTCATTGGCGGCCCATGCAACAAGCCAGAAGATAACAGCACCAGCCACCAGGGAAAAATTCATCAGACTGCCCCCGCTTTCCTGCCGCCAAGATTGCGGGTGACAATCCTTTCGACCAGGGATACCGATGCAACAAGGGTTGCCGCCAAGGCAGCAGCCATGAACAGGGCCGACCATATCTGCACCGTCTGCCCGTAATAGGACCCGGACAACAGCCGCGCCCCAAG
>WFPQ01000271.1 GCA_015487515.1 Hyphomicrobiales bacterium
CTTCTCTGGGTTACGTGATATTGGCAGGCATTTCCCGTTTCATGCCCGGCTGGCAGGCCATCTCCTGGGCCATAGCCGTTGGACTGCCCGTTTCGCTGGTTGGCTCGGCAATATTCTGGCGTCCCCAATATCTACAGGCTTCGGGGCAGCAGATCCTGGCGTTTTCCTACCTTGGCATATTTTCCGCGTATGTCGGTTTTTTTGCCTGGAATACGGGTCTCAAGCTTGGCGGCATGGCCCGGGTCGGCCAGGTGCAGTTGTTGCAGCCCTTCATAACCTTTGCCTTTGCCATGCTGCTGCTGGGCGAGAGCGTTGATATCCGAACTCTTGTTTTTGCACTCCTGGTATTCATGGTAGTCCTGATGGGGCAGAGGGCCCGGGTGGACAAGGTATTTGCCACTCCTTCGGATACGAACAGGTGCTGATTTGGGTTCGTGTTGACTTTTTGTTTAATAATTGAAGTTCATATTCCAATCATGAATCCGATCGGACAGGACCCTGGCGAACTTTTTCAAGGGAGTATTCTCAAGGCAGAACTTTCAAGAGAGTCTTTGAAACGGCCTTTCTGTGTGACTGATACTTGAACATGGCTTTCCATGCGCCTAAATGCCTTTACTGACTGTTAACCCGCCTCGGCTGCAATCGGCTGCGAACAACCTGATCCAACCCTGCCGATTCGCCTTTTTTGGAGAGATTTGATGAAAGACCCCATCGATACCTATATGAACACCCTCGTGCCGATGGTGGTTGAACAATCCAACCGTGGCGAACGGGCCTATGATATCTATTCTCGCCTGCTAAAGGAGCGCATAATCTTTGTCACCGGTGTTGTCGAGGACAACATGGCCTCCATAATCGTTGCCCAGTTGCTGTTTCTTGAATCGGACAATCCCAAGAAGGAAATTTCCATGTACATCAACTCCCCGGGCGGAGTTGTCACGGCTGGCCTGGGGATCTATGACACCATGCAGTTCATTCGCCCTGCCGTATCCACCCTTTGCATCGGCCAGGCCGCCTCCATGGGTTCCCTGCTGCTGGCTGCCGGCGAAAAGGACATGCGCGGGGCCCTTCCCAATTCGCGGGTCATGGTCCATCAGCCTTCCGGAGGCGTTCAGGGCCAGGTTACCGATATTCTCATTCATGCCCGCGAAATCGAGGCCAACAAGAAGCGCCTCAACGAGATTTATGTAAAACACACCGGCAAGTCCTACAAGGAGATCGAGGCGGCCCTTGAGCGCGATAATTTCATGACCGCCGAGGCGGCCAGGGAATTCGGCCTGATCGATACCATTCATGAAAAGCGGGTGGTGCCAACGGAGCAGTGATGCCACCAGCCGGACAATGACGGACACCCGGGTCCGGTTCCGGCAACTGTCCGGTCCCGGAACCTCACGCCCCGTTAACGTCAATTCGATTCTTGCGGGGTTCCGGTTCCGAATTTATTGCACCAAACGGTTTTGGGGGTTATGAATTTACTTGCTTACACTTTTTTTATGCCCTCGGGCTAGGCTCTTAAGGTGTAGTCTGATTATCAACGGTCCGGTTCGCCCGTAAACCTGAACCTGATCTTTTTGCAGGAGTGACTTGATGTCCAAAGATAAAACGAGCGGCGAGGGTTCCAAGAACACGCTCTATTGTTCTTTTTGCGGCAAATCCCAGCACGAGGTGCGCAAGCTGATTGCCGGACCCACCGTATTCATTTGCGATGAATGCGTGGAACTGTGCATGGACATCATTCGCGAGGAAGGCAAGACCTCCCTCGTCAAGTCCTCCGACGGGGTTCCCACTCCCAAGGAGATTTGCCAGGTGCTTGACGATTACGTGATTGGCCAGGCCCAGGCCAAGCGGGTTTTGAGTGTTGCGGTACACAATCATTACAAGCGCCTCCACCATGCCAGCAAGAAACAGGAAGTGGAGCTTTCCAAGTCCAACATCCTCCTGATCGGGCCCACCGGATGTGGCAAGACCCTGCTGGCCCAGACCCTGGCCCGCATCATCGATGTTCCCTTTACCATGGCCGATGCCACCACCCTTACCGAGGCCGGTTATGTGGGCGAGGACGTGGAAAACATTATCCTGAAGCTTTTGCAGGCCGCCGAATACGACGTGGAAAAGGCCCAGCGCGGCATAGTCTATATCGACGAGGTCGACAAGATTTCCAGGAAGTCTGACAATCCTTCCATCACCCGTGACGTTTCGGGGGAGGGGGTTCAGCAGGCCCTGCTCAAGGTCATGGAAGGAACGGTGGCCTCCGTCCCCCCCCAGGGTGGCAGAAAGCATCCCCAGCAGGAATTCCTGCAGGTCGATACCACCAATATACTCTTCATAGTCGGCGGTGCCTTTGCCGGGCTTGAAAAACTGGTTGCGGCCCGCGGCGACAGTTCTTCCATTGGCTTTGGGGCCGAGGTCAAGGATGTGGACGATCGCCGGGTTGGCGAACTTTTTGCCGAGGTTGAACCCGAGGACCTGGTCAAGTTTGGCCTGATCCCCGAATTTGTTGGCCGGCTTCCGGTCATTGCCACCCTTGAAGACCTGGACGAGGATGCCCTGGTTGAAATTCTTTCCCAGCCAAAGAATGCCCTGGTCCGCCAGTATCAGCGCCTTTTCCAGATGGAGGATGTGGAACTGACCTTCCACGAGGATGCCCTCAAATCCATTGCTCGCCTTGCCATCAAGCGCAAGACCGGGGCCAGGGGGCTGCGTTCGATCATGGAGGCGATACTTCTGGATACCATGTATGACCTTCCCGGCCTTGAAGGGGTTGAAGAGGTGGTGATCAGTGCCGAGGCGGTGGATAATGAAGATGCCTCCCCACTTTACATTTATGCGGACAAGGAAAAGGATGAAGCCAGCGCCGCCGGCGCCTGAGACCTTTCCACTGGCCCGGGGCACGGGGC
>WFPQ01000272.1 GCA_015487515.1 Hyphomicrobiales bacterium
CGGCTTTCGCTTTTTTCCTCGCTGGCTACACTGGCCCTGGCACTTACATATTCATTCGTGTTTGAGTTTTTCCGGGCCGAAGCGCCCCGGGTAAACCCCCTCGGCCTGGCCGGGGTAGCCATAAATAGCGGTTTCTTTGCCCTGCTCGGTTTCAGGGAAAGCAGCGGCTGGAAAAAACACCTGTTGCTTCTGGGACCCGTTGCCGCCCTGATAGTCATTTACATCACTCAGACCAGGGGCCTGTTTCTGACATTTCTGCCCATGCTGGCGGTTTCCCTTCTGTTTTTGCTGAAGGGAAAATGGCGCCTTGCAACATCCATTGCCATAATTGTCGCGATTGGCGGAGCAGCCCTTCTGGCCGGAGTCGTTTTTGGTTTTGGCAGATGGCAATTCATCACCTCCCTGCCCTCGGCTCTTGCGGGAGGTGAAATTATGATGGATGATTCCCTTTCTATCCGCCTTGTCATGCTTGCTGCCGGTTTTCAGGCTTTCCTGCAGGCTCCCCTGTTCGGCCATGGCTGGGCCAACATCATGAGTTCTGTCCTTGAGTTCGTGCATGATGAAAACCAGCGCAATATCATTCTTGGCCTTGCCCATCTGCACAATGACCTGATGGATTTTGCGGTTACCGGCGGCCTTGTGGGCATTGCCACCTACCTGGCCATGATAGGTGGTCCGGTTTTTGCGGTTCTGAAAATGCAGCGGGACAGTTCTGACTTTGCCCGCCTCATGGCCGTTGCCCTGCTCACGACCAGCTATTTTTTCCGCGGCCTCAGCGATCTCATGTTCGGCTTCGAAGCCAATTCCCTGTATTACGTGGCCTTTTTGGCCATATTCTTCGGACTTTTTACAAAACCCGGCCCAAAGTCCATCCCGGGCTGAATGCGCCGGTACTCCAATGCGCCGATATTCTGTTGTCTTTAGCCTCCCCCGACACTAGTCTGAAGGTCCATTCCGGCAAAGCCGGTCTGCCCCGGGAAATATCACGTGAACCTGCCAGATCCGCAATCCTCGGCCACCAAGGGCCCGGTCTCAAAAAAACCGGCCGCAACAGACCTGCCATTGAAAAGCCGGCCCGGCAGGGGACCGGCCGACATCACCGCGAATTTTACCGATAATCAGTGGTATTGCCACCTGGCCCGCCAGACCGTGTTTTTCAGCGCCTTTTCCAATGGCCCCTATGGCATGAAACAGGCCCTTGCCACCGTTCGCCATATAATCAGACTCGCCCCCCACATCTTGAAGGCCTGTGGATTTGAGAATCCGGATTCCATTGACGATGAGCTTCTCTCCTCCATCATGTCCTTCGAGAAAGTTGCGGACCTTGATGCCTTTCCCGACCGCTGGACCATGGTTGATCACAGCATGTTCGATGATACCAGCCTGCCCCCCCTGCGCATGAAAGTGGCAATGCTGGAGAACGGCCCGGATGAAAGGGGCAGATTTGCCGCCATCCTGATTCTTTCGACCCACTCCATGTTCGAGGGCATGGATGCAAGCAACCTGGCCCGCTCCCGTCCCATCGAGCGGGGAGCCGTAACCAGGATGCCCGATCCGGTTTCGCGATTTCAGAAACTGGGTTTTCTTGCCCTGAGCGCTGCCCTGGCCCCGTTGCAGCTGATGGCTGCATTCCTGTTTGCCCCCCGCGTGGCGGACATAAAATTCAGGTCACTGGTCATGGACCGTTCCCGGCTGCGTGCGCTGGCAGGCAGACTTGGCATCACCCAGCAGGCCCTGATCTTTGCCCTTGCCGCCTTTGCACTGGGTACCGGGAACCGGGTGTTTCCCAAAAAATCGGCCAGGATACTTTATGCGGACCTGAGCAAAACCGGGGACTTCAGAACCAATGACGAATTCTTCCAGTTTCGCATGATCGAGCTCAGGCTCAGGATGGAAAAGGATTTTCCTGCATTTGCCATGAATGTAAGCAATGCCCTAAAACAGGCCGAGAGCGGCAGCAAGCACCGTACCCAGACATTGCTAAACGCCATGTTTGGCATGCATCGGCGCCTGCATCGTGTTTTTCCGTTTTTCTATGGCCCCCGGCTGTTCCGCTTTTCCGCCGGCTATGATTTTTCCCTTTCCCTTGCCCCGCCCCAGAGACTGGGTGGCGATCTGACCGGGGGGCTTGTCGAACCGGTCTTTACCGGCACCCACCACCCCGGTTTCAGCACCTGCGTCTTTTCACCGGGCCGCACCCATGTCACCTTCTGCTTTTCCCTGCGTCAAAAATACCTGAAAAACATAGATACCATACCGGAACTGCTGCACCGGATTGACCCCTTGCACGAAAAACCCACCCATTTCTGACCATAATGTGACCGGAAAACCCCGCATTCCACTTGGCATGCCAGCCCGGCCATGAAATGAAATCAAACCGAATGATTTTGGCGAATTAGGAGTCGATCAAATCTTGTTTTTGGGCTACCTAGGATCATGATCCACCCATTGGCCCTTACATCCCCGACCTGCGGATTCTGGCCAGCAACCGGGCGCTGTGCTCAAGCGATGCCATGGTTAAAAGCCATCAGGA
Organism: Hyphomicrobiales bacterium; assembly: GCA_015487515.1. GTDB lineage: Bacteria > Pseudomonadota > Alphaproteobacteria > Rhizobiales > Devosiaceae > DROE01. Next base: position 2,534 of record WFPQ01000272.1, read on the forward strand.
GAACAAATTGAAAATTTCTGCATACAAATGGTTACTGACAATCCTGTTCATGGCGACGGTTTTTTTCTACCCTGCCGCAGCAGAACAGAACCTTCAAACGCCTGCGGGCAACCTGGAAATCACCATTGTCGACGTGGTCAACAATTATGCCGATATCGGCCTTGCCTCGTTTCAGGATTCCCTTGGGGCCGCCGAGAAGCTGCGCACCGCCATCGAGGGCCTGCTGAACGATCCCAGCGAGGAAAACCTGGAACTGGCCCGCGAGGCATGGCGCACCGCCCGCATTCCCTTCGAACTCAGCCAGGTATATGCACAGGCAAACCCAATAGTTTCCGACTGGATTTACCGGGTGAACGCCTGGCCCATCGATTCCGGATATATAGACTATGTGGAAGATGAAAACCGCAAGGAAAACCAGAACATAATAGGCTCCACCAGCATCACCGTTGCCGGCCAGGCCATTGATGTGGAAAAGATAACCACCGAATTGATCTCCCAGCAGCTTCACATGCCCGGCGGGGACAGGTCAAAGGTCGCCTCGGGATACCAGGTCATAGAATTTCTGTTATGGGGAAACGATGTTTCAGGAGTGCAGGAAAAAGGCGTCGAAGAGGGAGCCGGAAAACGCCCCGCGACCGATTTTGACCTTGAGAACTGCACCAATGAAAATTGCGAGCGCCGGGGAGAATATCTTTATGCGGTGGTAAACCTGCTGATCGAAGACCTGCAGGAAATGGTGGGCAACTGGCTGGTCACCGGCAAGGCGCGCCGGGCCCTGCTGGCCAATCCCGAAACCGGCCTGTCGATGATGGTTTCCGGAATGGGCTCCCTTGCCCTTGGCGAACTGGCCGGCAACCGTCTGATGGCCTCCATCAATTCGGGCCTGCCGATCAGCGAACAGGACCGCTTTTCCAACAATTCCCACATATCCTACCTGTTCAATGCCCGTGGACTGATCGGTACTTATTTCGGTGAATATTTTTCCCTTGACAACAATCTCGTTGCCGGGGCTTCCATTGCCGACCTCATGGCATCAAGGGATCCGCTACTTGATGAGGAATTCCGGACCGCCCTGGGCCTGGCCATGGCCCGCATGCGCCTGATGGTCGAATATGCCCGCGATAACGAGGCCTATGACCTCATGATCGCCCCGGGCAATGAACAGGGCAACGGGCTGATCCTTGATGCGGTCTATTCCCTTGTCGATCTTGCCCGCGTGCTCGAAAAATTTCCCCCGGCCCTGGAAATCGGGCAAATACCATTTCGCGGATCCGTTGAACTTGATGGTTTGCAACGCCATGCCGGACCGGGCGGAAATGAATGAGGCCAGCAGGATCACGATTTCGTAAACATCCTTCAACAGAAGGGGCTGTCATGAATTCAAAACTGTTTTCCAGGAGAAATGTCCTGATCCTGGGTCTGAGCGGTGCCCTTGGCGCCTGCTCCCAATATCTGCCCCAGGGCAGCACCCGCCCCCGGTCATTGACCCGGGAAATCATCATTTCCAAGATAAACGACACCAGGATCGCCAACGGGGTGGAACCACTGGCCTATAATCCGCTTCTGGCCGAAGCGGCCCAGGCCCAGGCCAGCCTGATGGCAAGAACCGGCGAACTGTCCCACGAGCTGGGCGGGACCCTGCGCGAACGGGTAACCGCCGTCGGCTACCAGGGAGCGGTGGGAGAAAATCTGGCCGGAGGTCAGGATACCATCGAAGGGGCCATAAAGGGCTGGCTGGAATCAAGGCCCCACCGCAATACCCTGCTCCTGTCTCTTATA
>WFPQ01000273.1 GCA_015487515.1 Hyphomicrobiales bacterium
ATGCACCAAAGATTATACACCAGCAGCTGACGCGCCAATACCCGAATGCCCGCCATCACCAAAACTGAAAGACCCGCGGCCAGACACGAACGCTCGCCACTGACAATTCAGCAGAAGGGATCAATAAAGACGAGTCCCCATGGAACAGGCCCGTTCGGAATGCGACCCCAAAGGGGGAAGCCGGGCAAAACGCCCGGCTTCCCAGATATCGTTACCCCTTCAAGAAGGTCAGCCGATAACGCGAGTACGCTGACGGGCAAAGGCAACCGAAGAAAGGGTGTTCCAGTCGTTGGACAGCTTCATGGCCCTCTGCATGGAATCCCAGGTCCTCTTGAACAATTCATTGTCCATGTTTTCGTCGATGACCTCTTTCGAAGCTGCGCCAAACGCATCCCAGACATCATCGGGGAACTCAAGGGTCCTGACACCACCGGCCTTCAGACGCTCAAGAGCAAGCGAATTGTTGGCCAGGAACTGGGACAGGCTCCACAGTTCGGTCTCTGCAGAAGCGACCTCTATTGCCTTCTGGTGCGCAGCCGAAAGGCCGTTGAAGCGGTCAATGTTCGTGGCAACGGTCAGGGCAGCACCCGGCTCGTGGAAACCGGAAGTATAGAAGATCTTGGTGATTTCCTGGAAACCGGCCTTTTCGTCGGCCCAGGGGCCGATCCACTCGGTTCCATCGATTGCACCCGATGCCAGGGCCTGGTAAACCTCGGATCCGGGCAATGTCTGCACGGAGGCACCAAGACGGCCAAGGGCCGCACCGCCAAGACCGGGCATGCGGAACTTCAGGCCGTTGAAGTCGGCAACCGACTTGATTTCCTTGCGGAACCAGCCACCGGCCTGCGGGCCCGTGTTACCGCCCAAAAAGCCGACAAAACCGAGTTCTTCACCAACTTCGCGGTGCAGCTGATGACCACCCATGTGATAGTACCAGTTGTGCATTTCAGTCGGCACCATGCCGAACGGTATGGTGGTATAAAATGCCATCGCCGGATGCTGACCGATATAGTAATAGTCAGCGGCGTGATACATGTCCGCCTGACCAGAGGTCACGGCATCAAAAACTGCCGGCAAACCGGAAACCAGTTCACCCTGCGCCTTGAGTTCAATTTCCAGGGTTCCATCGGTGATTGCACCGACGGAATCGGCAAAGTGCTGGGCTGCATCCCATACACCTGCAAGACCACGGCCCCAGGCGGTAACCATGGTAAGTCTCTCGCGACCCTGTGAAATTGCTGGTGTTGCCAAAGTAGCGGCAGCACCGGCACCGGCCAAGGCTGTACCGGTCAGAAATTTACGGCGTTCCATATAATCCTCCCAAAACGCGAACATCGCGGTGATGCGACATTTCTTGCCCCACCACCATAATATGACATATAACAAAAAAATCGTGTTTCCCAGCTTTTTCTACCCAGAACTACGCAGTTTCATTTCGTCCGCAAGCCCGGATGCGGACAAACCCTTGGCAAAATCCAACCAATGGGGAATATTTCAACGATGAAAATAAGCCTGAAACAACAAGTTCTGGCCCTTGCCACCCTGCCGCTGATAATTTCCATATTGGCGATAACCATACTGGTAACTTTTCAGTCAAGAGATCTGGCCCAGCAGGGAATAACCACATTCGAACAGAACATGCTGGAGGCCAAGCGGCGGGAAATCGTCAGCTACATCAACCTGGCCATGTCATCCATAGGCGAGATCTATGACAATGCCGGCCCCGACGATATTCAGGCCCAGGAACGCGTGAAGGAAATCCTCAACTCCCTTGCCTTTTCCAAGGATGGCTATTTCTTCGTCTACGATTTCAACGGGGTGAGCCTGGTTCACCCCAAGCAGCCCTTTCGGATCGGCAGGAACTGGATAGACCTTGCCGACCCGGACGGAGACCTGGTCATAAGGCACCTGATCGATGTCGCCCGGGCCGGCGGCGGCTTTCACTCCTACAAGTGGGAAAAACCCTCTTCCATGGAAATTGCCGACAAGATCTCCTACGCCATTGCCCTTGACAAGTGGGGCTGGATGCTTGGCACCGGCCTTTACATAGAC
>WFPQ01000274.1 GCA_015487515.1 Hyphomicrobiales bacterium
ACCATAGAAATTCGCGAGGGGCGTGGGGTCGGGCCGAAAAAGGATCACATCAACCTGCACCTGGACCACCTGGACCCAAGGGTACTGGCCGAGAGGCTGCCCGGAATTTCCGAAAGCGCCAAGATTTTTGCCGGGGTCGATCTGACGCGGGAGCCGATTCCGGTCATTCCCACGGCCCATTACAACATGGGAGGAATTCCGACCAATTATCACGGAGAAGCACTGAATCCGACTCCGGACGATCCGGATGCAATAGTTCCGGGCCTGATGGCGGTCGGGGAGGCGGGGTGTGCTTCGGTGCACGGGGCCAACCGGCTCGGCTCGAATTCCCTGATCGACCTGGTGGTGTTCGGGCGGGCGGCGGCAATCAGGGCCGGCAAGATCATCGACAGGAATGCTCCGGTGCCCGAAGTCAATGAAATATCATTTGAAAAGATCATCGAGCGTTTCGAGCGCATGCGCAACGCCAATGGCAGGTATGCCACGGCAGAGTTGCGTGATCGCATGCAGGTCACCATGCAGGAGGATGCCGCGGTATTCAGAACCAGTGAAACCTTGGCCCAGGGGGTGAGCCGCATGCAGGAGATCCATAGGGACATGGACCAGATAAGGGTCAGTGACCGCTCCATGATCTGGAATTCGGACCTGGTCGAAGCCCTGGAACTGGACAATCTGATGGCCAATGCCCTGACCACCGTCGTCAGCGCCGAGGCCCGCCAGGAAAGCAGGGGGGCCCATGCCCGGGAAGATTTTGCGGAACGGGACGACAAGAACTGGCGCAAGCATACGCTGGCAAGGATGGATGAGAACGGCCAGGTTGCCTTGAGCTATCGTCCGGTGCATGTTGATACCCTGAGCGATGGCATAGACATGGAGAAGATCGCCCCGAAGAAGCGGGTATATTGAAGGGATATCGCCGGGCAGCAAGTCTGGACGGATCTTTGAGTTCCGGAACATCAGGGGCGGGAAACCGGGGCTTTGAAATATTGAAGTTTGGGAATATCGAAATTTGGGAACATGAATGACGGGCCGGTAAAAAGCCGGGGAAAAGAGAATTTTTCGGGGACGGACTTCAGGTTTGTCCGGATAACGGATTTGCGGCGGAGTTTCTTGGAGAGCGGGTTTGTTGAAGGTGTGGCTTTTCAAGAGAGGACAACAGGAGAGAGAACAGGAGAGAGTGGAATGAAAAAGATCGTATTGTCAGGACTTGTTGCAACGGGCATGGTGCTTTCGCTTACATCGGTGGCCCCGGCTCATACATTGCGTGAATGCATGGTGGAAAAGGCCGGCGCCGACCTGACCGAAGCCCAGATGGCTCTTTTCAAGGCCCATGGGGACGGGGAAATCAATATTCTTTCAACGGCCCTGGAAAACAGGATGAACCCGCTGGATATCGCCAAGGTTCATGCGGCATTGTGGGCCACGGGGGCGTCCTGCTCCCTGAAAAGGTAGAGGGGCGGCAGCCCATTGAAAGATTGCGGCCGCCGCATGCGGCGGCCGTTGCCGGTTGAATCAGAAAACAGAATTGATCCCATGGTCGAATTGAAGCTTCCGAAAGAATCCAGGCCGACAGAAGGCAGGACCTGGCCAAGGCCCGGCGGGGAAAACATCCAGGAATACCGGATTTACAGATATGACCCGGACGGCGGGCAAAATCCGCGCATCGATACCTTTTATGTGGATACGGGCGATTGCGGCCCCATGGTGCTGGACGGGCTGTTGTGGATCAAGAACAATGTGGACCCGACCCTGACCCTGAGGCGTTCCTGCCGGGAGGGGGTCTGCGGGTCTTGTGCCATGAATATCGATGGACTCAATACCCTTGCCTGCACGAAAAGTGCCGATGAGATTTCCGGGGCCGTCCGGGTGTTTCCACTGCCGCACATGAAAGTGATCAAGGACCTGGTGCCCGACCTGGAAAATTTCTTTGCCCAGCACCGTTCGATCGAGCCGTGGCTGAAAACCAGCACCCCGGCCCCGGGGGACGAGTGGAAGCAGTCGGAAAACGAGCGGGCAAGGCTGGACGGGCTTTATGAATGCATTCTTTGCGCCTGCTGCTCCACCTCATGCCCGAGCTATTGGTGGAACGGGGAACGCTATCTGGGCCCGGCAGTCCTGTTGCAGGCCTATCGCTGGCTGATCGACAGCCGGGACGAGGCAACCGGTGAGCGGCTGGACAATCTGGAAGATCCGTTCAGGCTCTATCGCTGCCATACCATCATGAATTGTTCCAATACCTGCCCCAAGGGCCTCAATCCGGCCAGGGCAATAGTTGAAATAAAGAAAATGATGGTCGAGAGACGGGTCTAGGTCCGGACCCCAGGGCAAGACAAAAGGGAAGACAAATTGATCACATACGCCCGGAAACTGGGACCGCTTCAGTCCGGTTTTGTCAGGGCTTCTGGGCGTATACATGTGTATTTTATACGTTTTAACCCGAAAGTGCTTCAGGATGGGCATGGATAATCTTGAAATCATTCTCAATCATCATGATGCGGATGTCTTAAGGGTGATCGTGGTGGCGTTAAGGGCCCATGGCTTTCATCCTTACGAGGGGGAATCCAGCGGACTGCCGGGACTTACCACGCCCAAGGGGGTGGGGGTGATGGTGCCAAGGGGAGAGGCGGAGGATGCAAGATTGCTGGCCATGGCATTGCTGGAAGAAATGGTCGGCGAATAATCCCCGCCCGGCCCTGGCGTCCGCTGATTCTGGCGGATCCGGCTTTTGAAAAATCCCTTCCTGCAGGCCCGGTGATGATGGATGGCAGGGCATGGGATGAAAGCGTGTGTGCGGGCCGGATCATGGGGGGTGCCAGGAGTTTGTCCGGGCGGGAGGGTTTTTCATGTTTATTTGCCATTGACCTAAAGGTGCCATATTCAGGTTCTTAAAGAGCCCGGGTGGCCCGGTTGGGTGTTGTTGAAACGGGATTGGCTGCATGGTGTCGCACGGGGCTGGCCAAATGGAATGAACTGGGCTAATAGGCCGGGCGAGAGCGGGATGCCAAGGGAAGCATTTTGGCAGAAAAGGGTCCGGGGCGGTATGTTCATTTTGGATCATGATGTTTCTGTCGGGGCATGTTTCCACATGGTGGCGCGGGGTCAGGTGCATGGCCGCAGGCGGGCGATTTTCAGGGCAGGGACAACCATCATATCCCGGGCATAGTGAATTCATGGGCAGATGAAATGAACAGCAAACATTATTCAGCACTGAAACTGATGGCAGCTGCCGGACTTGTCGGGCTGGTTTCGGCCTGCGCCGGCTCATCGCCATTTTCGGACAGCAGGAGGCTTTCCAGCCCGCCGCCTTCCCTGCCTCCGGTTGCAAGTTCCCAGGTGCAGAGCAATGAATTGCCGCCATTGGGAAGCGAACTGGAGCCGGACCCGATGCTTGCGGAGCAGAATGGCTCCCAGGTGCCGGGCTTTCCGGTTGATGGCCTGGTTTCGCGGGATCCGATGCTGGCCTCGAACCAGGTGGGCAATGACCAGGCGGGTGCCGATGGCTCGTTCGTGGTAATAGATTCGACGGGAACGCCAACCAACGTGCAGCCCCGGGACCTGGGGGGCAGCCTGACGGTTCAGAACATGCTCGGGGTCTGGACGGTCATTTCGGGGGCAGATACCTGCCGTGTCAATCTTACCCAGACCATAAAGCAGGGAACCGACCGGAACCGGGCATCGGCTCCCAATTGTTCGATAAGTGTACTGGCATCCCTGGCATCGTGGAAACTGGTGGGCTCCCAGGTGCAGTTTTTCAATGACAGCGGCCAGATAATCGGGACCATGTTGCGCAGTGGCAACCGTTTCATAGGGACCCTGGCCGGTGGTCAGGGAATTTCCATGGCCGGCTGATCCGGCAGTAGTGTTCAGGCCGGTACCGGCCGGTTGGTTTTGGTGGCGGCAGATTTCATTGTTGGTTGATTCCGTGGTTGCCTGGGGATCAGATTGGGCGGATTCGGGTTTTGAAGGCAGATTTACCTAAAGCGTGTCCGGGACTGCTGTCACGGTATGAAGGCCTGGTAAGGGAAGGGGTGCTGGTGCCGGACCCGGCCCAGCGCCCGGCGATGCTGGCCCTGGAGGAACTGGGGCTGGCCCTGGAAAAAAAGCCCAGGCCAAGGGGGATTCTGGGGAGGTTGCTGTCCAGAAGGGCTCCTTCTCCAAGGGGGCTTTATATCTGGGGTGATGTGGGGCGGGGCAAGACCCTGCTGATGGACATGTTTTTCGAAGGGGTGCAAATTGCTGACAAGCGGCGGGTACATTTCCATGAATTCATGGCGGAACTGCACCAGGACATAGCCGAAATCAGGCAGGGTCACGCTAATGGCAATGATGATCTGGGGGGGCGGGATCCGATCGGCATGGCAGTCAGGCCGATAATCGAATCAACTTCATTGTTGTGTTTTGATGAATTTCACGTTTCCGACATAACCAATGCGATGATCCTGGGGCGCCTGTTTCAAAGGCTTTTCGATGGAGGGGTGGTGGTGGTGGCAACCTCAAATGTTGCACCGGACCGGCTTTATCATAACGGATTGAACCGGCAACTGTTTCTGCCCTTCATCGAATTGCTGAAAAAAAATTGCCGGGTTCTGCATCTGCAGGCGCAAAAGGATTACCGGCTGGACAGGCTGAGTGCCCGGCCGGTATTTCATTTTGGCGACAGGGATAAGGTTGCAGCAGAGCTTGAAAGACACTGGCGGGACCTTACGGGGGGCAAGGGAAAGCAAACCGTTGTCCGGGTTCCGGGCAGGGAAATATCTGTGCCCGAGGCCGGAATGGGGTGTGCCCGTTTTGCATTTGCCGATCTTTGCGAAAAACCCCTGGGGGCACGGGATTACCTGGTCATAAGCCATTGTTTCCATACCCTGATGATCGAGGGCATACCGGTATTTGATGCCAGCAATTCTAATGCGGCCAAGCGGTTCATCATCCTGATCGACACCCTTTATGACAGGGGGGTCAAGCTGGTGGCCGGCTTCGATGAAAGCCTGTTGGGGGGGGAACTGGAAAGGCTTTCGGGGGACAAGAACACGGCTTTTGAATTCAGGCGTACCATTTCGCGATTAAGGGAAATGGCCTCGTCCGGGTATCTGGCCCGGGAACTGTCAGACCAGGTATGTGATCCGGGAAACGGGTCCTGATTTTGTGGGGGAATTCAAAGATGTCAGTAGAAGTCCTGATAAATGCCATGTAAACAGCGGCAGGATCTTTCTACAGGGTTTTTAATGGTCCAAAACCCCCGGTTTTTGTTGCTTATGGGGGGGGAGGCGTTTAATGATTCCCGTGGAAACAAAATTCAACAAAACAGGAATATTGTCCGATGGCGCGTAAAAAAATAGCTCTCATAGGTGCGGGTCAAATTGGCGGAACCCTGGCCCACCTGGCCGCCCTGAAGGATCTTGGCGACGTGGTTCTGTTCGATATTGCCGACGGGGTGCCCCAGGGCAAGGCGCTGGATCTGAGTCAGTCGGCGCCGGAAAGCGGCTATGATGCGATTTTAAGGGGAACTTCCGAATACAGGGAGATTTCGGGGGCCGATGTCATAATCGTTACTGCCGGAGTACCGCGCAAACCGGGCATGAGCCGGGATGACCTGCTGGAAATCAATCTCAAGGTCATGGAACAGGTGGGGGCCGGAATCGCCAAATATGCCCCGGAGGCCTTTGTCATATGCATCACCAATCCGCTGGATGCCATGGTCTGGGCCCTGCAAAGGTTTTCGGGCCTGCCGACGGCCAAGGTGGTGGGTATGGCCGGGGTTCTGGACAGTTCGAGATTCTGCCACTTCATAGCAGAGGAACTGGACGTGTCGGTCAATGACGTCAATGCCTTTGTCATGGGGGGGCATGGGGACACCATGGTGCCGCTGCCAAGATATTCCACCGTGGCCGGTATTCCCCTGCCCGACCTGGTAAAGATGGGCTGGCTCAAGAAGGACCGTCTTAACGAAATCGTGCAGCGTACGAGGGACGGGGGGGCGGAAATCGTCGGCCTGCTAAAGACCGGGTCGGCATTTTATGCCCCGGCCACGGCGGGGATCGCCATGGCCGAAAGCTACCTGAAGGACAAGAAGCGGGTTCTGCCCTGCGCGGCCTTTTTGAAGGGGGAATTCGGAGTCAAGGGCATGTATGTGGGGGTTCCGTGCATAATCGGGGCCAATGG
>WFPQ01000275.1 GCA_015487515.1 Hyphomicrobiales bacterium
CTTGGCTACCGCCCGGTTCAGGAAGCGGTCAGTTTTCAGCTTGTTTTTCCAACTCGTTTGGCAGAAGTTTTTCTGTCCGGTTTCGGGACCAGCCTGGTCCATCGTATCAGTTCGAATTCCCCTTCGAAATCCTCGATGATGGCAGTGCAGCTTTCCACCCAGTCCCCGGTATTGATATAATGGATTCCAAGCCTGTCATGCATGTCCGCCAGGTGAATATGTCCACAGATTACCCCGTCGACCCCCGATTCCCGGGCTTCCAGCGTCAGGGCCTCTTCAAAACGCCCGATTACCGAAACCGCCCCCTTTACCTTTTCCTTGGCCCATGCCGACAATGACCAGTACCCCTTGCCCAGGCGGCGCCTGAACCAGTTTATGGCCCCGTTGGTCCTCAGGGCAAAATTATAGGCCCAGTCTCCGATATGGGCCAGCCACTTGGCGTTCTTTACCACCACGTCAAACTGGTCCCCGTGAATGACCAGGTAGGTCTTTCCCGAAGCGCTGACATGAACCGTGCGATCGACAAATTCTATTTCACCAAAATAGGTTCCCAGATATTCGCGCAGCAGTTCATCGTGATTGCCCGGCAGATATACTATCTTGCTGCCCGCTGCCGCCTTGGCCAGCAGCAATTCCACCAATTCATTGTACTGGGATGGCCAGTGCCAGGTTTTTTGCAGGCGCCAGCCATCGACAATGTCACCCACCAGGTAGATGGTCCGGGCATCGTGACAGCGCAAAAACTCTATGAGCTGCGCCACCCTTATGGTTTTCATGCCCAGGTGCACATCCGATATGAACAGCGCCCGCACGCGCCTGATGCTGGAATCAGCCATGTAAAGACATTCCATGAAACGGGTTTGCCATCAAAAGCTCTCCGGGCACTCGGTTAAGTTTCATGCGACCCTAGACAAGAAACAAAACCACCGCAACCAGCATCAATGCCGCCATGATCGCTCCGATCAGCCGTTCGCTGCCGGTTCGCACCAGCACCATCTGCAACTGCCGGCCACAATATATCCACAGGGATGAAAAAAACGGCCCGATGACCAGACAGCCAAGGGTAACCAGCAACAATGAAACAAACCTGTCCTGCCCGGTTTCAACGAAAGCGGCAATGAAGCTTACCGCCATTGCCCACGCCTTCGGATTCACCCACTGAAACAGGGCGGCCTCGAAAAAACCTATGGGACGCGCCGTTCCCCCTTGCTCCCCCACTTTCAGCCCGAGCAAATGCCAGGCCATCCACAGGAAATAACCGGCCGCAAAAAACTTCAGAACCGTCTTGATCACCGGATAGGCCACGAATATCTCGCTAAGCCCCAGCCCGACCAGAAAAACCATGAGCGGAAAACCAAAATTTATTCCAAGCAGATGCGGCAGTGTCCTCAAAAAACCGAACCTGGCCCCGGAAGCCATCAACATCAGGTTGTTCGGCCCCGGCGTGGCAAAAGCCGGGATGGTCAAAAACAGGAAACCCATTATAACGGCAATATCCATGGCGCATCCATTTAGGTCAGTAATATTGACTTATCAGCGATGATAAATCCGAACCTCTCGACAGGCAACCCGGATTTTCTGCCCACTTCCCTGCCATCATGATCTCGGGGCCCCCATGCTCATCCACAATATGATCTGCAACATTGTGAATACCAAAGCTCAGATGCCCTGCTTGAGGACAGTGATGCGCCGATAGCTCTGGATTATGCGGTCCATGAAGGCAGGATCGGTCCTGGCCCTTGCCATCAGAATTTCGCCTATCTCTTTGGCAAGGGATGGCCGGTAATTTGCCGTATTGGAAAACAGCAATATGTCTACCCCGGCCTCCACGGCCAGAACCACCGCTTCGGCCATGGAAAAGCGATCCGTTATTGCCCCCATTTCCATATCGTCACTTATCACCACCCCGTCATAACCCAGTTCCGTTCGCAAGACTCCCTCAACCCAGCTCCTTGACAGGCTGGCCGGCAATTGCGCCCCGTCGGCCCGGGAAAATCTTTCATGGAACAGGTGAGCTATCATGACCATGTCGGCCCTGCCGTCCCCTATCAGGTTTTCATAAGGACCAAGCTCTTCCTCCCGCCAATAGGAACTGATATCGACAAATCCCTCATGGGTATCTTCCCTTGCTGATCCGTGACCGGGAAAATGCTTCAACACCGTCAGAATCCCGGCCTGCCTGTGGCCATCTATGAAACTGGCTGCATAGGCGCTCACCACCTCGCTGCTTCTGCCATAAGAGCGTTGAAAACGGCCAATTATGGGATTATCGGGATTGATGTTCAGGTCCACCACCGGCCCCAGGTTCAGGTTGAATCCCAGCCCTGCCAGGTTCCTGGCCATTGCAGAATATATTTCACGGGCCTGGTCAGGAGTCCTGGTGGCGGCCATCCTCAGGGCAGACTCGATTTCCGGAAAACCGACCCTTGAAGTCAGCCTTTCGACCTTCCCCCCCTCCTGGTCAAGGGATATGAAAGGCGGAAGTTCCCCGCCCGCCTGCAAAAGGGCCCGGTTCATTTTCTCCACATCACCAAGGCTTGCAACATTATTGCCCAGATACATAACCCCCCCGGCCCGGCCTGCAACAACATCATCAAGAACCGCCCTGAAACCGGCGCTGTTGACATTGTTTCCTGAAAAGCCGACCACGATCATCTGGCCTACCATCTGCTGAAGGCTGGCAACGGCGCCAAGGGCCGGCCCCTGAAAAGACAACAGCCCCGCCAGGGCACAAATAAATACCCGCCTCGTAAGAAAATCATTCATTGAAAAATCCGCCCTGCAAAAACTGCGCCCGTCTGGCCCCCCTGCCCTGATGGCCACTGATAACTCATTAACCTGGAAGTGTTACCCTGAATGCTAAAACTCGACCGAAATTGTGGCCGGATTGGCCTGATCCGCACTTTTGGCGGTATTTGCGTACAATATTGCGATGAAAGATATTTCATTGCGATGAAAGGTTTTTCGATGAACATCGTCTCTGAAAAAAATCCATCGGACAGCGGTTCGAAAAATGCTGGAAATCCCCCGAACAAGAAGTCGGTCACAAGAGCTGCAACCAGGGCCGACCTGCCCCTGGTCCACGAGCGCCTGATGGAAGCGATCGAAACTTCTCCCTTTTACAATGACGAATTCAAGAAATTCGAAAAGCAGAACATGAACCCGGGTTTCCTGCATACCCTTTTCAATATCGACCCCTATCACCTGATGCTTTTCATTTCGGATGAAGAAGTTGCCGGTTTCATGATCACCAGCCCGCAATTCGGCTCCATCTGGCTGCACTGGACCTATGTTTTCCCTGAAAAACGCCGCGCTTCCCTGACCGTCTCCGGTTTCAGAAACATGGTCGAACACTGGGACAATGGACGTTTTCACAAGATATCCACCTATACCAGGCCCGGCAACGGGGTTTCTGCCATCTTGAAACGATACAAGTTCCAACTGACCTGCACCCTTGAAAACCACCTGTTCGGAGAAGACTACCTGCTTTACGAACGCAAGCTGAACAAGACCGTTCCCGGCTATGATACCGGCGTCGGCTCCATGGGTCTAAGGGGCAGGATCAGGAACCTTTTTGCCTCGATCCTGCCAGTCCGGCACTGATCATCTGGCCCAGCCTGGGAAAGACCGAAACATCTATTCCCGTGATCCTGAGCGCTGTCCACCACATCAGGACCGACCACACGAAAAAGGCCAGCAGCGCCGAAATAGCGGCCCCGACAAGCCCCCATATGGGCACCAGGTAAAAATTTCCAACGCCAAGAACCAGCATGCTGACACCGATCGCCGGCACGCTGGCCCAGGGCCTGTCGTTCAGGGAAAGGACCATGGGGGCCGGTCCGAATATGGAACGGACCACCAGCGCCAGGCAAAGGATTGCCAGCGGTATGACCCCGGCCAGGAATTCGGTTCCGAAAATTCTCAGGATCAGGGGGCCAACCAGCAGGATCATCAGCAGGAACACCAGCGAAATCCCGGCCGCAACCAGGTTTGCATCCCCGACCCGGCGATTGAACTCCCCTTTTTCCGATTTGGCAGCGGATTCAAAAATATCCGGCATGGCGACCGCATAAACAGCCGTTACCCCGAACGCCACCAGCGAAAAGATTCTCGTGCACACGGCAAATATCGCCAGCGTTGCCTTGTCCATCAGTCCCGAAAGCAGGATGATGTCTATGTCAAAGAAAAACGCCGTTGCCAGGTCAATCAGCACCCAGGGCAAGGCAAAACGCCACCAGCGCGCACTGTCGCTGGCAAGTCCCCCGGCAGCGCTGGGCAGTTTTTTGACACTGCGGATGACGATGGAGAAATGAACCAGTGCCACCAGGGCATAACCAAGGGAAAATGCCCAGAGCATCATGCCGAGACGCTCCGAGGGCTGCGCAATGGCCAGGGCCAGGACAAAGGCCCCGATGACCAGCATCGGCCTGAACAGCACCTCGGCCACATATCCGGCATAGGGACGCTTCAGGCCCACCAGCACCGCACCATTTATGAAGACCATCCCGACGGCGCAGGCCAGTATGGCCCCCTGCACCCAGTAATTCTTCAGAACGAATGCCATGTCCTCGGAAATCATAAAGGCAACGGAGCGGGCCGCCGATGCTCCCGTTTCGCTGTTGAAGAACACCCCCGCCCCCGCCACCAGCAGTCCGACAAACAAAACGTGGGA
>WFPQ01000276.1 GCA_015487515.1 Hyphomicrobiales bacterium
GAGTGCGTGCATTTCAATTCCCATATCGATGTGGTCGAAGTGGGCGGGGGCTGGAGTTTTGACCCGTTTGGCGGGGAGGTGAAAGATGGCAGGGTCTATGGGCGCGGCAGTTGTGACATGAAGGGTGGACTGGCGGCCTCGGTGATTGCCGCTGAAACATTCCTGGACCTGGTGCCCGACCATGGGGGTGCCATTGAAATCTCGGCAACGGCAGACGAGGAAACCGGGGGATTTGGCGGAGTGGCCTATCTGGCGGAAAAGGGATATTTCTCGCCCCAAAAAGTCCAGCACGTGATAATTCCGGAACCCCTTAACAAGGACCGCGTATGTCTTGGCCATCGGGGGGTCTGGTGGGCCGAGATCGAAACCAGGGGTCACATTGCCCATGGTTCCATGCCGTTTCTGGGGGATTGCGCGGTGCGGCACATGGGGGCGGTGTTGCAGGAAATGGAGGAAAGGCTGTTTCCCGTACTGGCCCTGCGAAAGACACAAATGCCGGTGGTGCCGGAAGGGGCCAGAAAATCCACGTTGAACATAAATTCATTTCACGGGGGGCTGGAAGAACCCGAAGAGGGGTTCGACGGTTTTCCTGCCGCGCTGGTTCCCGACAGCTGCAGGATGATCATCGACAGGCGCTACCTGATGGAAGAAAGCCCCGAACAGGTGCGTTCCGAGGTGGTGGAGATATTGGAGGACCTTAAGAAAAAAAGGGAAAAATTCGATTATGAATTGCGCGAGATGTGGCAGGTTGCCCCGACCATGACCGAAAGGGAGGCGCCGGTGGCTGTAGCGGTGGCAGCCGCGATCGGGGAAGTGTTTGGCCGGGAACCGCAATATGTGGTGTCGCCGGGAACCTATGACCAGAAGCATATCGACAGGATCGGCAGGCTGAATAACTGCATAGCCTACGGACCGGGGATTCTTGACCTGGCCCATCAGCCGGATGAATATGTCGGGGTTGAAGACATGGTCGAATCCGCTCAGGTAATGGTTCTGACGCTTCTTGATCTGCTGGGACCAGGGCAACAGGCCTGACGGCAGGAGGAGACAAACCGGAACAAGACGGGACAGGCCGGAATTGAAGGCAGACCGCAGGAATATGAAGGCAGACCTTGGGGATATGAGGCTAACCGCAATGGAAAAGGTTGAAATTCATATATGGTCAACCCGGTGTCACGGGTTGATATCAAAGGAAAAACGAACAGGGGTTCTATCATGAAGAAATCAGGTTTTCTGGTGGCACTGGGCACCGCGCTGGTGCTGGCCACGGGCCTTGGACAGGCCATGGGGTCGCAGAGCGACATCGTAGTGGGCATGGTGCTGGAGCCGCCCAATCTCGATCCGACGGCCGGGGCGGCCGCGGCCATCGACGAGGTGGTCTATGCCAATGTCTTTGAAGGGCTGACCAGGTTCAGTTCAAACGGGGCGATCATTCCGGGCCTGGCAAAAAGCTGGGAAATATCAGAGGACGGACTGACCTATACATTCAACCTTAATACCGGCGTCAAGTTCCATGACGGCACCGACATGGATGCCCTTGACGTCAAGTTCTCGCTGGAAAGGGCGATGGCCGAAGATTCGACCAATGCGCAAAAGGCCCTGTTTGCCGACATAGTCTCGGTGGAGGCCCGGGATCCGGCAACGGTGGTGATAACCCTTTCCAGGCCCAATGGCTCGTTCCTGTTCAACATGGCATGGGGAGACGCGGTCATAGTTGCCCCGGAGAGTGCTGCGACCAATGGCACCAACCCGATAGGCACCGGGCCCTTCAGGTTCGTTGACTGGGCCCAGGGGGACAAGGTGGTTCTGGCCAGGAATCCCGACTATTGGGGCGAGCCGGTGGCGCTGGAAAACGTGACCTTCAAGTTCATTTCCGATCCAAGCGCGGCCTTTGCCGCCATGATGGCCCAGGACGTGGATGCGTTTCCCAACTTTCCGGCCAGCGAGACCCTGCCCCAGTTCGAGGCCGATCCGCGTTTCAAGGTGATAGTGGGAGTGACCGAGGGAGAGACCATTCTTTCCACCAACAACCAGTCGCCGCCCCTGGATGATGTCAGGGTGCGCCATGCCATCGCCCATGCCATAAACCGGCAGGAGATAATCGATGGGGCCATGTCCGGTTACGGAACCCCGATCGGGACCCATTTCAATCCATCCAATCCAGATTACCTGGATCTTACGGAGCAGTCGGACTATGACCCGGACAAGGCAAGGGCCCTGCTGGCCGAGGCCGGGGTCAGCGATCTTACCCTGCGCATGAAACTGCCGCCTCCGCCCTATGCGCGCCGGGGTGGCGAGATCATTGCCGCCCAGTTGCGGGCCGTTGGCATCGATACGGAAATAAGCAACCTTGAATGGGCCCAGTGGCTTGAAGAGGTGTTCGGGGCCAAGGATTATGACCTGACCATCGTCTCTCACACGGAGCCCTTCGATATCGGCATCTATGCCCGCGATGATTATTATTTCAATTATGATTCAAAGGAAATGCAGGCGATAATTGCCGAGTTGAACGAAACCGCCGATCCGGAGGCCCGCACCGCCCTGTTGCACAAGGCCCAGCGGCGCATAGCCGATGACTATGTGAACGGCTATTTGTTCCAGCTGGCAAAAATCGGGGTGGCAAATGCCAGGATCAACGGTCTGTGGGAAAACTCGCCGACCCAGGCCAACGACATGACCGGGGTTTCCTGGGCTGAATAGAACCATTCATGGCGGGGGCTGGCAGGTGTGCCGGTCCCCGTCATTCTTGGGAAATGAAAAAACCTGATGCTGGTTTTCACCCTTAAACGTCTGGTCTCGCTGTTTTTCTCCCTGGTTGCAGCCAGCGTGGTGGTGTTTTTTGTCATTGAAATAATTCCCGGCGATCCGGCAGCCCTGATGATGGGTATAAATGCCTCGCCGGAGGCGGTGGAGGAGTTGCGCCAGCAACTGGGTCTGAACCTTCCCCCGTGGCAGCGTTATGCCAACTGGGTCCTTGGTCTGCTGCAATGGGATTTTGGTGTCAGCTATACCTACAAGACCGCCGTCAGCGACCTGATCAATGACAGGATCTGGGTATCGCTTCCCCTGACCGTTTATGCCCTTACCCTTTCGACCCTGATTGCCTTTCCGGTGGGGATCATTGCCGCCGCAAGGCGCAATTCAGCCACCGATGTGGGCATAATGGGGGCGACACAGCTGGGAATTGCGGTACCGAACTTCTGGTTTGCAATGATTCTGGTGCTGATATTTGCCGTATCCCTGCGCTGGTTTTCGGCCGGGGGATTTGCCGGCTGGGATGAAGGGTTCCTTGCGGGGATGAAATCCCTGACCCTGCCGGCCATAGCCCTGGCCCTGCCCCAGGCTTCCATCCTGGCAAGGGTCATGCGTTCCAGCCTGCTCGATACCCTTGGCGAGGATTATATACGCACTGCCAGGGCCAAGGGGCTAAGCCGTTCCCAGACCCTTTGGCGCCATGCCCTGCGCAACGGGCTCATTCCGGTGCTGACGATCATCGGCCTGCAATTTTCGTTCCTGCTGGCCGGGGCGATCATAATCGAGAATGTATTCTTTTTACCCGGACTTGGCCGGCTGGTCTTTCAGGGCATTACCCAGCGTGATCTGATAGTCGTCAAATCGGTGGTAATGCTGCTGGTATTTGCGGTCATAGTCGTAACCTTCATCGTTGATATTGCCTATGGCATTGCCGATCCCAGGCTCAGGGAAGGCAGATGATGGATTTACCCGAACAAAGACTTCGTGAAGCTGGTTTCTTTTCCCTGGCCGTGAAAACACCCGGATTTGTCATCGGTGTGCTGCTGAGCGGGTTTTTTGTATTTGTGGCTGTGCTTTCCCTTTACTGGACGCCGTTTGATGTCACGGTGTTTGATGTTCCCAACCGGCTGAGATGTCCGCCATTTCAGGCATGGGTCGGCGGCCTGGATTTTCCCTCCGCGCAATCCAGCTGGTTCGGTTCATGGCAATGTTCTGCTGTCCCGCAATATCAATTGGGTACCGATCATTTTGGCCGTGACGTGCTTTCAATGATCATGGTTGGTGCCCGCACTTCGATCGCGGTGGCGATTGTTGCGGTAGGAATCGGAATTGTGCTCGGTGTGCCCCTGGGATTGGCAGCAGCGGCGCAGCAGGGCAGTTTTTTCTATGAATTCATCATGCGCACAAATGATCTGGTATTTGCCTTTCCGGCCCTGCTTATCGCCATTCTGATCACCGCGGTTTATGGGCCTTCGGCCTTTAATGCCATAATCGCCATCGGCATATTCAACATTCCCGTATTTGCCCGGCTGGCCCGGGGGGCGGCCCTTTCCCTGTGGACCCGGGAGTTCATTCTGGCGGCAAGGGTGGCGGGAAAGGGGAAATTCAGGATTTCGTTCGAACACATATTGCCCAACATCATGAACCTGCTGATAGTGCAGGGAACCATTCAGTTCTCCCTTGGCATACTGGCCGAGGCGGGGCTTTCCTATCTGGGAATAGGGGTGCAGCCGCCGACCCCGAGCTGGGGCAGGATGCTGGCCGAGGCGCAGACGATGATCTTCGTGGCCCCGCACCTGGCCATATTGCCGGGAATGGCAATCGTTCTGAGCGTGCTCGGCCTCAATCTGCTGGGGGACGGGCTGCGCGACATACTGGATCCGAAATTGCAGCGGGACCGGTCATGAAAAATCCGAGTCGAAATGGCGGCAAAAACCTGCTGAACGTAAAAGGCCTGTCGCTCAATATCGGTGGGAAAAAAATTCTTCAGGACATCGACCTGGAAGTCAATGGGAAAGAAATCCTTGGAATAATCGGAGAAAGCGGCTCGGGCAAATCCATGAGTGCGCTGGCAATCCTGCAACTGGTTCCGGCAAATGCCAGGATGAGCGGCAGCATAAGGCTGAACGGAGAGGAATTGCTGGAACTTGGCGAAAAACGCATGTGCAGGTTGCGCGGCAGTGAAATCGGAATGATCTTCCAGGAACCGATGAGTGCGCTAAATCCGGTCAA
>WFPQ01000277.1 GCA_015487515.1 Hyphomicrobiales bacterium
GGATCCTGTTTACTTCCCGGGGGTTGGCCTTGCCCTGGCTTGCCTTCATCACCTGACCCACGAACCAGCCGACAAGGGAAGGTTTTTCCCGGGCCTTTGCCACCTGTTCGGGGTTGGCAGCCATGATCCCGTCGACGATTTTTTCAATGGTTCCGCTGTCGCTTACCTGCTTCATGCCCCGTTTTTCCACCAGTTCGGCCGGATCGCCCCCCTCGTTCCAGACGATTTCGAACAATTCCTTGGCGATCTTGCCCGAAATTTCTCCAGCGGTTATGAGATCGACGATTTTTCCCAGTTGCCGGGCGTTTAGGGGGGACGAATTGACGTCCAGCCCCTCTTTGGCCAGGCGTCCGAAAAGGTCATTTATGACCCAGTTGGCGCAAAGCTTGCCATCGCGGCCCCGGGCCACTTCCTCGTAGAAATCGGCTGACTTTGGTTCTGCTGTCAGCACCGAGGCGTCATAGGCGGTAATCCCGTAATCGGCCATCAGGCGGGCCTTTTTTTCGTCCGGGAGTTCGGGAAGGCCGGCCCTTATTTCCTCGATCAGCGCATCATCGAATTCCAGCGGCAGCAGGTCCGGGTCTGGAAAATACCTGTAATCATGGGCTTCTTCCTTGGAACGCATGGAACGGGTCTTGCCGGTCCTTGGGTCATAGAGACGGGTCTGCTGCTCTACCTGGCCCCCGTCTTCGATTATGTCGATCTGGCGCCGGGCCTCGTATTCTATGGCCTGGGCGGCAAAGCGCAGGGAGTTGATGTTCTTGATCTCGCACCTGGTGCCGAATTCCCCTCCCGGCCTGCGCACCGAAACATTGATGTCGGCCCGAAGCGAGCCCTGTTCCATGTTGCCGTCACAGGTGCCCAGGTAGCGCATTATGGTACGAAGCTTGCTGATATAGGCCCGGGCCTCGTCAGAAGAGCGGATATCGGGCTTGGAAACTATCTCCATCAGTGCCACCCCGGACCGGTTGAGATCGACAAAGCTCATATTGGGGTGCTGGTCGTGAATCGACTTGCCGGCATCCTGTTCCAGGTGCAGCCTTTCTATGCCGATGATGACAGTGCCGTTCTTGCCGCCCATGTCCAGGTGCACTTCCCCCTCGCCCACTATCGGGTCCTTGAACTGGGAAATCTGGTAGCCCTGGGGCAGGTCGGGATAAAAATAATTCTTGCGGTCGAACAGGGATCGTTTGTTGATCTTTGCCTTCAGGCCGAGCCCGGTGCGAATTGCCTGGCGCACGCATTCGTCGTTTATCACCGGCAGCATGCCCGGCATGGCCGCATCCACAAAGGAAACATTGGAATTGGGCGACTGGCCGAACTCGGTCGATGCGCCGGAAAACAGCTTGCTGCGGGAAGTGACCTGGGCGTGGACCTCAAGACCTATGACCATTTCCCAGTCTCCCGTGGCCCCGGAAATGAAATAATCGGGGTTCGGGGTGCGTGTATCAATGATTGTCATGATGTTCTCAAACCTTGTCCGGGTTGGCGCGGGCAGCGATTATGCCCTTTTCATAATTTATGTTCCATTCGATCAGGGTACGCCATATGAGTTCGGCCTGGTCCTCGTCCATGCCGTTCTTGAGCGCCCTTTTCCTGATGGTTCTGATAACCGCCTCTATACGCTCGGGATCAAAGGCCTCGTGGGGGTCGGTCTTGATCTGGGCCATGCGCGTAACGTAGGCATGGCGCCGGGCCAGCAGTTCGATCAGGCCCTGGTCTATCCTGTCAATCTCCCGGCGTACCTCCTGCTTGTCATTGCACTGGCCGGGTGGGGTGATCCCGGCAGGAGTTTTTGGGGGAACATTCTTCTTCATTTCTGCCACCACTTTCCAGGAGCAAGGTCAAGGCCGGCACTGCGCTCTATCACCCGCCCCCCGGCGAACAGGGTTTCCTCGTCAAAGGGACGGCCGATCAGTTGCAGGGCCAGGGGCAGTCCCTGCCTGTCCTTGCCGGCCGGCACCGCGATGGCAGGCAGTCCGGCCATGTTTACGGTTACCGTGAATATGTCGTTCAGATACATCTTTACCGGGTCGGCCGCCATTTCAGCATCGCCAATTGCAAAGGCGGCCGAAGGGGTGGCCGGAGTGAGAATCGCATCAACCCCGTCGGCGAATACCTGCTCGAAATCGCGCTTTATCAGGGTGCGCACCTTTTGGGCCCTCTTGTAATAGGCATCGTAATATCCGGCGGAAAGCACGTAGGTGCCGATCATTACCCGGCGCTGCACTTCGCGCCCAAAGCCGGCGGCCCGGGTCAGTTCATACATCTCGTCTATGGATTTTCCGGCCACGCGCAGGCCATATTTGACCCCGTCATAGCGGGCGAGGTTGGACGAGGCCTCGGCCGGGGCCACGATATAATAGGCCGGCAGGGCGTACCTGGTGTGGGGAAGGGAAATATCGCGGATCCTTGCACCCTCGTCCCTTAACCATTCAATGCCCTGCTTCCAGAGGGTTTCGATTTCCCCGGGCATGCCGTCCATCCGGTATTCCCTTGGAATGCCGATGCTCAGCCCCTTGACACCGCGCTCCACGGCGGCGGCAAAATCGGGCACCGGCACATCGGCGCTGGTGCTGTCCCTGCTGTCGAAGCCGGCCATGGAGGTCAGCATCATGGCATTGTCTTCGACAGTCCTGGTCAGGGGGCCGGCCTGGTCGAGCGAAGAGGCAAAGGCCACTATTCCCCAGCGGGAACAGCGGCCATAGGTGGGCTTGATGCCAACTACGCCGCAAAAGGCGGCCGGCTGACGTATGGAGCCACCGGTATCAGTGGCCGTGGCCCCGGCACAAAGCATGGCCGAGACCGCAGAGGCAGAGCCCCCGGAAGAGCCGCCGGGAACAAGGGCGGGGCCGGACCCGTCATCGTCTGCGGGTCTCCAGGGATTGACCACGGGGCCGAAATAGGAGGTTTCGTTGGAAGAGCCCATGGCAAATTCGTCCATGTTCAGCTTGCCCAGCATCACCGCCCCGTCATTCCACAGATTGGCAGTGACCGTTGATTCATATTCGGGCAGAAAACCATCAAGAATATGGCTGGCGGCCTGGGTATGAACCCCCCTGGTGGCGAACAGGTCCTTGATGCCAAGGGGCACTCCCTCAAGGGGCCCAGCCTCGCCCGCGGCAAGTCTTTCATCGCTTTTCTTTGCCTGATTCCTGGCGATTTCCTCTTCAACGCAAATATAGGCGTTAAGGGTTTCATTACCTGTCTTTATGGCCTCCAGATAGGCTGAAGTCACCTCAAGGGAAGAAAATTGTCTGGCCCTTAACCCGTTGCGGGTTTCTTTTAGGCTGAGTCTGGTCAAATCGGTCAAGTTGCTAATCTTTCGCTTAAAATCCTGTTATTCCCATCTTGAAAAAAGCCGGGAAATCATGATTCCGATGGCGGGGATGGGAGGTGTCACCCCTGAACAAAAGACCCCGCGAGCCGGTGCCCAGGGACCTGAAAATCAGGGGCGGCAGCAATCATTCCACCACTTTTGGAACCATGAAAAAATCATCCTCGCTCAAGGGGGCATTGGAAACTATCCTGTCGGCATGGCCGCCTGCATCCACCTTGTCCGGGCGCCGCCTCAGGGCCATTGGCGTGACCGAGGTCATGGGCTCCACCCCTTCCACGTCCACCTCGTTCAACTGCTCGACAAAACCGAGAATGACATTGAGTTCGTTCACGTAATTGTCCACGTCGTCCTCGTCAATTCTTATTCGGGCAAGGCTGCCGATGCGCCTTACGGTTTTACCATCCACTGCCATCCAACAAAACTCCACAAGGTTTAATAACTGGGTCCGAAAGGTACGGCATTTATCCATTCTGCCGGAACGGGTGCAAAAGCAGGCACCGGGTGGGCTTTTAACAACCGGAGACAACAAGTTGCAACCATTTAACTTGCAACCTTTGAGTTGCGGTTCGCTGTGGCAGGGGAGCAGGATGCGGTTTTGGCGTGACCTTGGGCCTTTCCTCTGTTATTGGCCGGACATGCAGGATCAAACAGACAATAACTCGGCCCCCGGGGTAAAGGCAGGCTTTTCCCTTGCGTCATTACCGCAGGAAGGACGCCTGCTGGGCGTGGATCTGGGGAGCAGGACCATGGGACTGGCCATCTCCGATTCCCTGCGCCTGACGGCAACTCCCCTCATGACCATAAGGCGCAGCAAGTTCACTGCAGATGCAAGCCAGATGATCGATGTCATCGAACAGAACCAGGTTGGGGGAATTGTCCTGGGGCTGCCCCTTAACATGGACGGAACCGAAGGGCCAAGGGCCCAGTCCACCCGGGCCTTTGCCCGAAACTTCTCGAAACTTTCCCCCATACCCATTGCCTTTTGGGACGAGCGACTTTCCACATCGGCAGTGACAAGAACCCTGATCGAGGCCGACATGTCCCGCAGCAGGCGGGCGCAGGTGGTGGACAAGCTGGCGGCAAGCTTCATATTGCAGGGAGCGCTGGACAATATGGGAACATGAGGCAGCATGGGGATCGTTGATGGGAACATGGTATTTGCTGCCATATCCGTCCATGGCATCCGTCAGTTGCAGACTCCCCGGTTGCGGATCATCGTGATTCCTGCGGATTTGCGATTCTGCCCCTGATTCCGTCCCGTTTGCAATTACAGGCAAGTTTCCTGTAACCTGGTTACTGTAATTTATCACGAAATGCCCTGTAACTTTCCGGCGGGCTCTTTTCCCGTGTTCTTTCCCGTTCAACCGTTCCGGTCCTGACCAAGATGCTGATTGCCTTTTCCTCCCTGCTGCCGGTTTTTGCGCTGATTGCCTTGGGCTTTGGTCTGCGCAAGGGGGAAATCGTTCCAAGGGAGCAATGGCAGGGCATCGAGTATATTTCCTACTGGCTTCTGTTTCCGGCCCTCTTGATCACCACCCTGGCCCGGGCCCGGCTCTCGTTCGGGGAATTGAGTTCCTTTGCCCTGTCCCTGCTGATCACCACCCTTGCAATGAGCGCAATCGTATGGCTGTTGCGCCGGCCGCTGCAAAAAATCTGGAACGTGCAGGGACCGGCCTTCACCACCATCTTTCAGACATCGACCCGCTGGCATGGCTTCATTGCCCTGGCCATAATCGACAAGCTTTTCGGCGCCGGCGGGCTGGCCATAATCGCCATTGCCTTTGCCGTCCTGGTCCCTCCCCTGAACGTAATAAACATTCTGGTGCTGGCAACCTATGCCTCCCGGGCAAAAACCAGCCTGCATCTGATTTTGGGCGCCATGCTGCGCAACCCCCTGTTGTGGGGCATATTTATGGGCATCTTCATCAAGCTTTCAGGAATCGAGTTGCCGGATACGATCTTTACCACCCTTGACCTCTTGGGCAGTGCGGCCCTTGGAGTATCCCTGCTTGCCCTGGGGGCCGGATTGAGCTGGAAGGCCATGAAGAAATCAGGCAAGGAAGTCATTCTGGCGGTCATCATGCGCCTGATCGTCACGCCGGCCATAGCCAGCCTGCTGGCCATTATGCTGGGGGTGGAAGGCATCCAGTTCGTGATTGTGGTTGTCGCAGCATCGGTGCCGACCGCGGTCAATGGCTACATACTGGCCCGCACCATGGGGGGCGATGCCGAACTCTATGCGGCCACCTCCACCGCCCAGGTCATAACTTCGTTCATTACCCTGCCCGTAATCACCTTTCTTGCCATGCAATACGCCCTTTGAAAATCCCGGGAACCAACAAACATCTTGGCATACCCTTTTGATTGGGTTAGATCACCCCTGGCGGGGGCAAGGCAAGATGGCACAACAATACTCGGCAGATACCGGCATGGGGAAAACAGCGGATCCGGCTTTTCATCCTTTGTTTCCCCATAAGCATCTGCTGGCAATTTCCCAATTGAATCAACATGATATCATAAATCTTCTGGACAGGGCAGAAGCCATGATTCCCATTTCGCGCCAGCCCAGAAAAATCCTGCCGACCCTGCCGGGAAAAACCCAGATCAACCTGTTCTTTGAAAATTCCACCCGGACCCAGGCCAGTTTCGAAATTGCCGGCAAGCGTCTGGGGGCGCTGGTTGTCAACATGGCCGTAAAGACCTCGTCCCTGAACAAGGGGGAAACGCTGATCGATACCGCCGCCACCCTGAACGCCATGCAGCCCGATGTCATAGTGGTGCGTCATGGGGCAGCGGGCGCGGTGGAACTGCTTTCCCAAAAGGTTGAATGTTCGGTTGTCAATGCAGGGGACGGGGCCCACGAGCACCCGACCCAGGCCCTGCTTGATGCCCTTACGATACGCCATCACAAGGGAATGCTGGCCGGGCTGACGGTGGCCATATGCGGAGACATAGCCAATTCCCGCGTGGCCCGTTCGAACCTTGCCCTGCTTGGCGCCCTTAATGTGAGAACCCGCATAATTGCACCCCGGACCCTGCTTCCCGCCGGAGCAGAAAACCTGTGCCATGAGGTTTTTACCGACATGGAAAAAGGGCTTGAAGGGGTTGACGTGGTGATGATGCTGCGATTGCAAAAGGAACGCGCCAGCAACCCCCTGGTCCCTTCGGAACGGGAATATTACCGGTTTTACGGACTGGACGAAAACAGGCTCAAGCTGGCCAGGCCCGATGCCATAGTCATGCATCCCGGCCCCATGAACAGGGGGGTGGAAATTGATCCCATGGTTGCCGACAGTCCGCTTTCGGTCATAACCGACCAGGTGGAAATGGGGGTTGCGGTGCGCATGGCGGTCCTTGATGCCCTGCTGAACAAGGACCGGGGGGAAAATGAGGGTGAACGGGAATGAGTGCTGCGTTACTGATAAAGAATGCCCGCATAATCGACCCGGCCAGTGACTTTGATCATGTTGCCTCGATGCTGGTGGAAAACGGCAGGATCAGCGGCATCAGCACCGACAGCGAAACCGGGACTCCGGAGGGAGCGGAAACTGTTGATGCCAGAAACATGCTGCTGGCTCCCGGACTGGTGGATTTAAGAGTCTTTACCGGAGAGCCGGGCCATGAATATCGTGAAACCCTTCACAGCGCCGCCAGGGCTGCCGTTGCCGGGGGCATAACGAGCTTTGTCTGCATGCCCGATACGGAACCGGTAACAGATGACGGGGCCGTGGTCGATTTCATAATTGGCAGGGCAAGGGAAAATGCCTGCATGAACATATTGCCGGCCGCGGCCATTTCCAAGGGGCTCAAGGGGCAGGAAATAACCGAATTCGGCCTGCTAAAGGACGCCGGGGCCGTGTGCTTTTCGGAAGGGCGCAAGTCGATACAGTCCGCCGCCGTACTGCGCACCGCTCTTGTCTATGCAAAGAATTTCGACATGCCCGTAATGCACCATCCCTGCGACAATGACCTGAAGGGAAACGGGGTCATGAACAAGGGACTTTTTGCCACTACCCTTGGTCTTGGAGCCATAGCGCCGGAGGTGGAAACCATACCCCTTGGCCGCGACCTGATGCTGGCCCGCGCAACCGGGGCCAGGTATCACGCGGCCCAGATATCATGCGCCCGGTCCGTGAAAATCCTGGAAATGGAAAAACAGGGCCATTCAAACATTTCGGCCGGGGTCAGCATCAACAATCTGACCCTTAACGAGCTGGACGTGGGGCAGTACCGGACCTTCTTCAAGCTTGATCCTCCCCTGCGCAGCGAAGAAGACCGCCAGGCCCTGATAGCGGGGCTGAATTCGGGGGCGATCGATACAATTCATTCCGGTCACGACCCCCAGGACGTGGAGGTGAAGCGGCGGCCCTTTGCCGAGGCGGCCGATGGAGCGATCGGTCTTGAAACCCTGTTTTGCGCGGCCATGCGGCTGGTCCATGGTGGTGATGTGGAGCTAAAGACAGTCCTTAGAGCCATGACCTGGCGCCCGGCCCGGATCCTTGGCCTGCAGGCCGGCACCCTGGCCCCGGGTGCCATGGCCGACTTTTTTATCGCCGATCTGGAACATCCCTGGGTAAACAGTGAAGAAACCATAATTTCCCGCTCCAAGAACACCCCCTTTGAAGGGGCAAGATTTCTTGGCCGGGTCATGGAAACCTACGTGGCGGGAAAAAGGGTTTTCAGGCATGAGGAGGGCTCCTGAGAGATGGATTATACAGCGTTTTCATATGCCCTGATCGCCGGATACCTGCTGGGCTCAATTCCCTTCGGACTGTTGCTGACCCGACTGGCGGGAAAGGGTGACATACGCAAAATGGGCTCTGGCAATATCGGGGCAACCAATGTTCTCAGGACCGGCAGCAAGGGGCTGGCCGCTGCGACTTTGCTGCTGGATGGGGGCAAGGCCTTTGCCGCAGTGGTGCTGGCCGGCTATTTCTGGGGAGAAACCGCGGCCATGATTGCGGGTTCCTTTGCCTTTGTCGGTCATCTGTTTCCCCTGTGGCTGAAATTTGCGGGGGGCAAGGGAGTTGCGACAATGATCGGGGCCCTGCTGGCCCTGTCCTGGCCCGTCGGGCTGGGTTTTTGTGCCGTCTGGCTGCTGGTCGCGCTGATCAGGCGCCAGTCATCCCTTGCCGCGCTGAGTGCTGCCGCGGCCGCTCCCCTGCTGGCGTGGGCGCTTGATGGCCCCGCCCTGGCCCTGACCAGCCTGTTGCTTGCCATATTGCTGTTTTACCGCCACCATGAAAATATCAGGCGGCTGATGGCAGGTGCAGAGCCAAGAATCGGCTCCGGGGACAAATAGCCACATAACCCGGAACCTGCAGACATGGCAGGTGGCAAGAGAGATGGATGGCGGGTGGAAAGCCTGGGATGGATGCGGGTGAAAATTGAGATCCGGCTTGTGGCATAAGGGGTATTGGCAGGCAAATGCATTATTTTACACCAGAGGCAAAACCCCTGACCCTTTCGCAAAAGATCGACTGGCTGCGCCTGATCCGTTCTTCAAATGTGGGACCAACCACGTTTCGCCAACTGATAAACCGATTCGGCAGCGCCAGGGCCGCCCTTGAAATGCTGCCCGAACTGACCCTGCGCGGAGGGGCACGAACCACTCCGAGAATCTGCAGCAGGGAAGAAGCGGAACTGGAAATTGAAAAACTGCAAAAATCCGGAGCCCGGCTGATAGATTCGGGGGACCCGGACTATCCATGCCTGCTGCAATTCATCCATTCCCCCCCTCCCCTGCTCGCGGTCCGGGGCCGCATGGAACAGAACAATGACAAGACCATTGCCATGATCGGGGCCAGAAATGCCTCGGCATCTGGAAGGAAACTGGCCTTTTCCATGGCACGTGAACTTGGTGAACGGGGCTATGTAACGGTTTCGGGGCTGGCCCGGGGCATTGATTTTTCCGCCCATAAGGGGGCCATGAAAACCGGAACCATAGCGGTCTTTGCCGGGGGCATCGACCAGGTATATCCAAGGGAAAACATGGCCCTGGCCGAAGAAATAATCGAAAATGGCGGCATGCACATTTCCGAAATGCCCCATGGATCCCAGCCAAGGGCCAGGGACTTTCCACGCCGCAACCGGCTGGTTTCGGGCATTTCCCGCGGGGTGCTGGTGATAGAGGCAGCCCTGCGATCCGGTTCCCTGATAACCGCCCGTTACGGGCTGGAACAGAACCGGGAAATTTTTGCCGTTCCCGGATCCCCGGCGGATCCCAGATCAGCGGGGACCAACAGGCTGATCAGAGAGGGAGCGACGCTGGTAACGGAAGCGGCTGACATTCTTGAGGAATTGAATGAAAACAACATGGTCCGGGACCTGTTTTGCCTTGGTGAGGACCAGGATGACGGTATCCATGGGAGGCAGGAAAGAACCGGCAACGGACAGGTGAACGAAGGGACGGACGAGAAGCTGTACGACCAGGTCGGCCCGGCCGATTACAAGAACATAATCGAAGCCCTCGGACCCAGCCCCACCAGCGTGGATGACCTGATAGCCGCCACTTGCCTGCCGGCCCCCATGGTGCAATCCGTATTGCTGGAACTGGATCTTGCCGGACGCATCGAACGATCGGCAGGACAACTCGTTGCCCTGAAACAGGCCGGATCCGACCTGATCTAGACGGGGCAACCGGCAGGATCACGGGGCAAGACCCATGCCGGCCGTGCACCGGACCTTGGGAGCAATTATTTGGCTTTACCCACAGCAATCAATTGCATTGCAGCTTTTTATCGCTAAAAGCACCCATGAATAAACGCAAACATGATTTTGGAGTTGAATTCCAATGAAGCTTGTCATCGTTGAAAGTCCTGCAAAAGCCAAGACGATCAACAGGTATCTGGGCAATGATTTTGAAGTTCTGGCAAGCTTTGGCCATGTGCGGGACCTGCCGGCCAGGGACGGATCGGTACGGCCGGACGAAGATTTTGCCATGTCCTGGAACGTGGACAGCGACGCCAAAAAACGCATTGCGGACATCGTGCGGGCCACCAGGAAATCAGACGAAATAATTCTTGCCACCGACCCGGATCGCGAGGGAGAGGCAATATCGTGGCATGTGCTCGAAATATTGCGGGAAAAAAAGGCCCTACGCGACAAGCCCGTGAAACGGGTGGTGTTCAATGCCATAACCAGGTCGGCAATCCTGGCGGCCATGGAAAAACCCCGTGATATAGATGTTAACCTGGTTGATGCCTATCTGGCCC
>WFPQ01000278.1 GCA_015487515.1 Hyphomicrobiales bacterium
AGGTATCCGTGCAGAACATTTCCCTGGCTGCTAACCGCATCGGTCTTGAGGATTTTGAAAACCCCGGCCTGCTGAGCGTCAGTGTCTATCGCGCCGGAACCCTGGTCGATGAGAGAGCGCTTGAAGAACTGATAACCCGAAACCTCCTTGAATCCGGCACATTGCGGCAGGGAATGGAAATATCCATGTTTCTTGATACCCCCTTCACCCCGACCTATGCCGAAGGGGTTTCAGAACCCGCCACCCTGAACAGCCTGCGCTATGTTCCCGGAAGCAACCGCTTTTCGGCCCGTTTCAAGCTTGCCGGCCTTGATCGTATGATCGACGTTTCCGGCCGCCTCGATTTCACGATCCAGGCCCCTCACCTGGTCCGCTCCCTGCCCGCAGGTTCCATACTGGGGGCGACCGACATGGAAATGCGCCCCGTACCCATGCAGTTTGCCAATGGTACCGGCATACCCATGATGGAACAGCTGCTTGGCAAACAATTGCAGCGCAACCTTCTGGGGGGGGCGGCGCTCAGGCTTTCCGACGTGGTTGAGCCCAACCTGATTTCCCGCAACGAAATCGTCACCCTTTTTCTCAAGAGCGGTCCCATGACCCTGACCGTCAAGGGCCGGGCTCTTGACGATGCGGCAAGGGGGCAGACCGTCTCGGTTCTGAACCTTTTGTCCAACACCGTGGTTCAGGGCACGGCCATAAAGGCCGGCACCGTGGAAATCAGCACCAATTCGAAACTGGTAGCCTCACTTTAATCAAAGCTCATTCGGGGGAATGACCATGAAAATACTGAAACTTTTGATATCACTCCTTGCCCTGTCGTCCCTTGGCGCCTGTGCTGCCGCCGAACGCCTGACCCAGATTGGCCAGGCTCCGGCCCTTTCATCCATCGAAAACCCCACGGCCCAGGAGGGATACCGCCCCGTGGTCATGCCCATGCCCCAGCCCGAAGTGGTTTCCTACCAGCCCAACTCCCTGTTCCGCAACGGCGCCCGCGGTTTCTTCAAGGACCAGCGGGCCCGCCGGGTCGGCGACATCCTGACCGTCAAGATCACCATCGCCGACAGGGCGGCGATTTCCAACGAAACGGCCCGTTCCAGGAAATCCGTAAATTCCGCCGGTGTCGGAGGAGTGCTCGGCTCCATATTCAACAACGTGGTTCCCGGCCTTGGCGGTTCCAGCGCCATCGACGTGAATTCCGGCGTGACCGATGGAGGGAACGGTTCTGTGAACCGGGCCGAAAACCTGGAAACTTCCGTTGCCGCCGTCGTCACCCAGATATTGCCCAATGGCAACCTGGTCATAGAAGGACGCCAGGAAGTCCGGGTGAACTTCGAGGTTCGCGACCTGCTTATTGCAGGGATAGTGCGGCCCGAGGACATAAATGCCGACAACACCATAGCAAGTTCCAAGATTGCCGAGGCCCGCATTGCCTATGGCGGCCGCGGACAGATCACCGACGTTCAGCAGCCCCGCTACGGACAACAGGTACTGGATGCCATCCTGCCATTCTAGGACCTTCCCCGCCCCCGGGTTCGGGGTCGGGCGAAAAAATCAACCTGCCCCCCGGGTCGCATTCCCCCTTACTGGCGCCCCGGGGCAGTACCGGACCCCTTGTACCATTGACTTGAGGGACATCCGGAAAAAAAAGGGCGTGGCATTCCCCCGAATTGGCCACGCCCTTTTGCCTTGAAGATTTCCCCTTGCCAGCAGCCGGTCAGCCGATAAACAGAACCGGCGGGTGCCCTGGCCCCGGAAATGAAGAGAACGAGAACTTGCATAATTAACAGGATGTCTTCCATGTCCCATACAAGCGTACCCCATACAAGCGTACCCCATGCAAACGTACCCGGGGCCAGCATTTCCTATGCCAGGCTTGACGAACTCAACAGAACCCTTCAGGCCTATTCCCATGCCATTGCCATGCTCGGGGTGGATGAGGCAACGATCATGCCCGAAGGGGGCGGCCGGGAACGCGCCAGCGCCATTTCCACCCTTGCCGCCATTGCCCACGAAAAATCCACCGCTCCCCATATTGCCGACTGGATCAGCCGGGCCTGTGATTCTGACCCCGACCCCGACCAGGCCGCCGGGTTAAGGGAATTCAGGCGCATTTATGAGCAGAACACCTGCCTTGATGCCCGGTTCATTCGCGAAAAGACCAGGGCCACCATCAATTGCGAACAGTCCTGGCGC
>WFPQ01000279.1 GCA_015487515.1 Hyphomicrobiales bacterium
ACGATGGGAGCCTCGAGCCCCTTGGCTCCGTGCACGCTCATCACCCGCACGCCTCCCCCCCTTTCGCTCAGTTCCCGCTTTATTTCTATTTCCCTTTCACCCAGCATGCGCAGGAATCCCTGCAGTGAAGGCTGTTCGGCCTGTTCGTACTCAAGGGCAAGGTTCAGAAATTCATCTATGACCTCGTCGATTTCCCCGCCCAGCCGCCCATGGAATTTTTTAAGACCCCGGTTGGCAAACAGCACCGTTGAAAAGAACTCGTATGGTCGTTCGAAATCCAGCTTGCTGCGCATTTCCGCCAGTTCTTCATATGCCCTTGCGGCCCATTCATGTTGAGAGGCCGCCTTTTTCAGGGCCGGCCAGAGCGAGATTTTATTGCCCCGGCCAAGGCAGAGGGTTTCCAATTGGGCTTCACTGATTTCAAACAGGGGGGATCGCAGCAGGGCGGCCAGGGTCAGATCGTCGCCGGGATTGAGCAATATTTCTCCCAGAGCCCTTAGATCCCTTATGGCGATATGGGAATTGACAAAAAGCCTGTCGGCCCCGGGGGTTGGAATTTTATTGGATTTAAGGGCCCGGATTATTTCCGTGAACAGGGTTTTGCGGCTCTGCACCAATATCAATATGTCCTCTGCACAAACCGGTCTTTGGCGCTTGCCCAGCGGGCGTTTTTCATCGAGCCAGCATCTTATCTGCCTGCCTATTCTTTCTGCACAGTGCCGCTCCCTGCTTTTCATGGAGACTTCCGGCTTGTCCAGCCAGCCCCCCCTGCCGGAATCGGATTTTTTTTCTTCCGGAGGCGGCCAGAACGTTATGGTTCCTCCCTTGTCGGCCCTGGCACTTTCGTGGCGCACCCGGCTTCTTGCCGCTAACAGGGCGTCGGCAATGTCATCGCGCCGGCACAGCATGTCGACGGCCTCAAGTATATTGGGCAGGGTTCTGAAGCTGGCCAGGAACGATATTTCCTCGAATTTCTTTCCGGCCTGCCTTGCCTTTTGTCTCAGTTCCCCGCCGGTCAGGTTAAAAAGCCTGGGTTCGGCTCCCTGGAAACCAAAGATCGACTGTTTTTCGTCCCCTACCCCGAAAATCGTGCGGTTTATTGTTGCAGAGCTTTCTCCGGCAAAGAATTCCTCCACCAGCAACTTTATGACACGCCACTGATCCGGGTTGGTGTCCTGGCTTTCATCGACCAGGATATGGGCCATGGCCGCATCCATCTTGTAGCGTACCCATTCTGCTGAAGTTCCCGTTGAGAGCAGTGTTTCGAAGTGGCTTATCAGGTCATCGAAATCCAGTTTCTCACTGGCTCTCTTTGCCTCTTCGTAGGATTTATGGATTGCTGACAAAACGTCCAAGAGGGCTTGCGATCGTTCCAGCAGTTCCACTTTCCTGATTTGATTGCTCAGTTCAAAAATGCGATCCCTTTCCGCCTCCAGCATTTCTGAAAGCTCGGGAAAGCGTTCTTTTTCCGCTTTCAGCATCAGGGCGCGGCGCGGTTTTAGCCCATTGGTCAAAAATGCACCCTGCATGTCCTTGGCAGTCCTGGCATCGAATTTCATCTGCCCCAGCAGGTCTGCCAATCTCTTTTTCCTTGCATTTGGCGGGGCCGGCTCAAGAACTTTTAGCACCTGTTCGAAACTTTGCCTGTCAAGCAGGCTTTCGTTTACGATTTTTTCTTTCAACTGCTCGATGGAAAGGTTTTTTGTTACATTGAGCACCTGGCGCAGATTGTTTTTTGCGGTCCTTGTATCGGCCAGGACATGGCGCAGGCGGCGTCCCTGGCCCATGGCGGATCTTATGGTCTTGTTTATGGTGTCATCCCCCATGGAAGCAAACAGGGTGGCCACCGCCTCGCCGATTTTTCCGTTTTCATCAAGGCCGCTGGCAAGAATTCTCTTTCTTGCCCTTTCGATCATGTCGTCCCTTTCCCTGTCTTCGATGACGCTGAAGTTCACAGGGACACCGGCTTCGAGGGGGAAACGGTGCAGCGCCGCTTCGCAAAATCCGTGAATGGTATTTATTTTCAGCCCCCCCGGGGTTTCAAGGGCCAGGGCAAACAGGGTCCGGGCCCGCCTGATTTCCCGTTCCGTCGGGGTTCTTCCCGATATTTGCCTTAATTCTTCTTTCAGCCTTTCATCATTCATCAGGGCCCACTGGCCCAGGTCCCTTCCGATGCGGCTTTTCATCTCGGCCGCTGCCGCCTTGGTATAAGTCAGGCAGACAATGTTTTGCGGCTCGACACCGCTCAGCAGCAGCCTCAGCACCCTTTTTGTAAGGATATGGGTCTTGCCCGACCCCGCATTGGCTGAAACCCATACTGAGTGATCGGGATTTCCGGCCCGCATCTGGTTTTTGGCAATATCGGGCCCGGCAATGATTTCTGGTTTTGAATCCATCATTCCTGTTCCCCCGCCCCGTTTTCGGTTCCTGCCTCGATCCATTCGTCGACCCTTGCCAGGTGATCATAGGGGGAGGGCCATTTTTGATTGGCCGCCGGCATTATGCGGGCTGACATTATGGTTTCATCCGAATTCAAGAATGTCGCGGCCCGGGCCTGCACCATGTCCAGCATGCGGGTTGCCGCATCATTTATGCTCATCTGGTCCGGGACCTGAAACGGAATTACCTCAAAGGGCTTGTATCCCGAGCCTATCTTTATGTAGCTCAGGCTGCTCGTTAAGGACGGGGGGTTGCCCTTGAAACCGGCGGTTCCTGCAATGGCCGCCTCGATCAGCATCTGGGGGGCCATGTATTGCATCATTTCGGCCTTGGAGGGAACGGACCCGGTCTTGAAATCGATGATTTCCAGGGTTCCGTCATTTCTTGCATCGATCCGGTCGGCCCTTCCGCGCAGTTGCAGTTCTGGTGCCCCTTCAGGGCTTTTCCACCTCAGGGCGATTTCGGCGAAGCGTTTTTTGATCTGTCCGTCGCGCAGGCGTTCGAATTCCAGAAATTCCCGGGCAGACTTGTGCAGGCGTTTCAGCCATATGTCACGCTGGTCAGGCTGCTGGTCAAGCAGGGAAAAAACCTCAAGGGCGATTTCGTCCAGGATTTCCTGTGCCCTCTTATCATTGACATCATGGCCCCGGGCAACAAACCTGGCAAAGACCTCGTGAACCATGGTACCCCGCTCCCGCAGGCCCATTTCCTCCCCAAGGGGGTCTATGGGTTTCAGTCCCAGCACGTATTTTGCATAGAGGTCGTACGGGGAGCGGATCAGGGTTTCCACCTCGGTTATGGAAATGGATTTTGGCCGCAGTTCTGCCGGCGGGCACGGGGTCGGGCGCCGGGCCGGTACCGGTTCTGAGACCCTGTCCATGTTGCGGGCCGCCCGCAGCCACTTGTGCCCCCTTAGCCGCATTTGGGCACTGGCCGGCTCCCCCATGAATGCCAGGAATCTTTCCAGGAGCCTGGAGGGAAGGGCCGGTGAAGTTCCGACCCGCATCGAATGGGCAAGAATTATTTCCGGATTGCCCATGGCCATTTCAAAATCATGGGCTGCCAGCCCGTGCAGGCGCTCTGGGGGCTCCATCCCCGCATCAAGGCGCATGGAGCGCGACAGCCACGGACCCGGGTCTGCCACCTGCGGCCATGTTCCCTCGTTCAGGGTGCATATTATCATCAGGTCACAGGATTGCAGGCGGGCCTCCAAACGTCCCCAGATGGAAATTCCCCCCATGTCTCCGCCGGGATCCGGGTTTCCCATGGGCTTGCGCACGCTGGCATTTCC
>WFPQ01000280.1 GCA_015487515.1 Hyphomicrobiales bacterium
ATACGAATTGCATCACGGGGTCAGGATTTCCGACGGGGCGCTGGTTTCGGCCGCAACCCTTTCCAACCGTTATATTTCTGACCGGTTTCTGCCCGACAAGGCCATAGATCTGATGGATGAGGCAGCGGCCCGTTTGCGTATGGCGGTTGACAGCAAGCCCGAAGAACTGGACGAGTTGGACAGGCGCATAATCCAGTTGAAGATAGAGCGGGAGGCCCTGAAAAAGGAAAATGACGATGCCTCGAAGAACCGGCTGAAAAAGCTGGAGGGGGAACTGGCCGAACTGGAAGAGGAATCGGGGGTTCTGACCCGGCGCTGGCAAAGCGAAAAACAAAGGCTGGCCGGTTCCACCAAGCTGAAGGAACAGTTGGACAATGCCAGGACCCAGTTGGAAAATGCCCAGAGGGAAGGGGACCTGGCCAAGGCCGGGGAACTGGCCTACGGGGTGATTCCGGAACTGGAAAAGAAGATTGCCCAGGCCGAAGCTCTCGGGGAAGAAGATGTTTCAAGCAGTCCGCTGGTGGAAGAGGTGGTTTCCCCGGATCATATCGCCCAGATAGTTTCACGCTGGACCGGAATTCCGGTGGACAAGATGCTGGAAGGGGAACGCGAAAAGCTTTTGCGCATGGAAGAGGAACTGGGCAAAAGGGTGATCGGACAGAGCGAGGCGGTGGAAGCGGTTTCAAAGGCGGTGCGGCGTTCAAGGGCCGGGCTGCAGGACCCGAACAGGCCCATCGGTTCCTTCATGTTTCTTGGCCCCACCGGGGTTGGCAAGACCGAGCTGACCAAGGCGCTGGCCCAGTTTCTGTTCGATGATGAAACGGCAATGGTGCGTCTTGACATGTCGGAATTCATGGAAAAGCACTCGGTGGCGCGCCTGATCGGGGCACCTCCGGGATATGTGGGATATGACGAGGGCGGCGTGCTGACCGAAGCGGTGCGGCGCAGGCCCTACCAGGTGGTATTGTTCGACGAGATCGAAAAGGCCCATCCGGACGTGTTCAACATATTGTTGCAGGTTCTGGATGACGGACGCCTGACCGATGGGCAGGGGCGCACGGTGGATTTCCGCAATGTGGTGATCATCATGACTTCAAATATCGGCTCCCAGTACCTGTCCGAACTTGAGGACGGGGACAGTGTTGAACTGGTACGCGGGCGGGTAATGGATGCCTTGAAGGCTTCGTTCAGGCCCGAATTCCTGAACCGGGTCGATGAGGTTTTGCTGTTTCACCGGCTGGAGCGCAAGCACATGGGAGCAATCGTTGATATCCAGTTTGCGGGATTGCAGAAATTGCTGTCCGGGCGTGATATCAGGATTGTTCTTGGGGATGAGGCCCGTGACTGGCTGGCTGAACGCGGTTATGATCCGGCCTATGGGGCCAGGCCGCTGAAGCGGGTGATTCAGCGCGAGGTGCAGGACAAGCTGGCCGATCTGGTATTGGCCGGCGATATAAGTGACAATGCAACTGTCCATGTGGATGCCGACAAGAACGGCATCAGCCTGAAGGTGGAAAACAAGGCAGAAAATCAATAGTTGCCAAACACGAGCCGGGGCGCAGATTCTGCGCCCCGGCCGTGCTATGGTTCTGCTTTGACTTTTGATTTCTGCATCCCTTGGGAACTGAGACATTGCAGGTACCGGCGGACTGCTGCCGGCTCGGGGCATTTCCGGATGCGGGTCTTGTTGCAGCTTCTGTCAAAAGAGGGTGCTCATGGCGCAAGATTTCCCCAAATGGTAAAAATTCAGGGTCGTGAAATGAATGGGGTGAAATTTTTGCACTGTTCATGATGTGACCTTTCATGTGGTTTGCCGGGGTGGCAAAATTTTTCAGCGCCGGAACTGGCCGGTAACAAATACCGGCAAAAGACAACTGCGAAAAATATCAGTGAAAATCATTGACATGGAA
This sequence comes from Hyphomicrobiales bacterium, assembly GCA_015487515.1. GTDB lineage: Bacteria > Pseudomonadota > Alphaproteobacteria > Rhizobiales > Devosiaceae > DROE01. The sequence goes on from WFPQ01000280.1 coordinate 1,911, forward strand.
ACAGCCGGGCTGTCGGGGCCATTTCTGGCGGCCCGGCGGTTTTGCCCGTGTTTCTCCCGTTGACTCGGCCCGTGAAAATCATTACCTAATATCTATTAGGTATATATCAAATAGATGT
>WFPQ01000281.1 GCA_015487515.1 Hyphomicrobiales bacterium
GACCAGAAGATGATAGCTTTTGAACCATGGATGCCAATGGCCTGAACGACAGAAAAGAATTGACGGATATCCTGCAATGGTACGGCAGTGCGGGGGTGGATATCTGCATCGGGGAAACGGCAAGAAACCATTTTCTGGAAAACGCCAATATTGCCGGCACGGCACGACCCTCCCCCAGAAAAGACATGCAACCTGCCAAAACAGCAAAAATTTCCAAGGGACCCGGACAAGGAACAATGGCAAAAGCCGGCATCAGGCCGGACACGGAAAAAGAACTGGAAAAAGCACGAATACTGGCAGGGAATGCCAAAAACCTTGATGAAATAAAACAGGCCCTGGAAAGCTTTGATGGCTGCTCCCTTAAAGAACGGGCCAGCAGGACGGTGCATGGATGCGGAAACCCCAGCGCAAGAATCATGCTGGTGGGCAAGGCGCCAAGCGACGAGGACGAGTTGCTGGCCAGCCCCTTTGCCGGAAAGGCAGGGCAGCTTCTGGATGCCATGCTGCAATCAGTATCCCTGACGCGGGATGACGTGTTCCTGAGCAATGTCGTGCCATGGCGACCACCGGGAAACCGGGATCCGGCCCCCCATGAAGCCAGGGCATGCCTGCCTTTTCTTGAACGGCAGATAGAATTGATCGGCCCCGAACTGATAGTTGCGCTGGGAGACATGGCAACAAGAACGCTGCTGGGAGAGCAGGCAAGCGTGCTCAAACAGGACGGAGAAATAAAAAACATGGAAATCGCAGGGTGCAGAACCAGGGTCATGGCCATGCTGCATCCCCAATTCCTGCTGAGGCAGCCGGCGCAAAAACAAAGAACATGGCGCAGCCTGTGCAAATTGCGCCTTGTCCTTGAAGCCGGCAGTGAAACTGAAGACAACGGGCAAAAACCGCCCGCCAGGACATCTGAACCGTCCGGGGCCATGGCCCCGGGCACAAGCAAACCGGGAGGCGCCGCAACTGCTGAAGAATCGGGAATGAGACAAAAACCATCCCTGCCCTTGCGGTGACAGCCCCCATCCAACAGAAACAGGCCCATGTTCAAGGAAAATTTCGACGAAAGCAAAAAATTCATTCCCCTTAACATTGCCGTGCTGGCAATTTCCGATACCCGCTCGCTAAAAGATGACAAGAGCGGGGCATTGCTCAGGGACATGCTGGAAAAAGACGGCCACAAATGCGCCGCAAGAAAAATCGTCAGGGATGACATAACGGCAATCAGGGCCGTCGTGCAGAACTGGGTGGCCGATGATGACATAGATGTCATAATCACCACCGGGGGCACCGGATTTTCGGGCTTTGATGTAACACCGGAGGCGGTCGAGCCCCTGTTCGACAAGAAAATGGATGGATTTTCAATCCTGTTCCACAATTATTCGGCAGCCAAAATAGGCACCTCCACCCTGCTTTCAAGGGCCACCGCCGGCCTGGCCGCAACCACCTTCATATTTTGCCTGCCCGGCTCAAAAGGAGCCTGCCGGGACGCCTGGGAAGGGATATTGAACCAGCAACTCAACTTTCAGCACCGCCCTTGCAATTTTGTGGAACTGATGCCCCGTCTCGGAGAACACCTGGAGGGAGGGAAAGTCAAAAAACTCAAAAAATGACTTTGTTCTTTATTTGTTCTTGTTAATCCCCCATAATGCAGCAAAGGTAACGATTCGCATCGCTCAATTGCAGCGACAGGTTGCCGGGGATCCGTTATGAACATAAATGTTGCTCCATCATTCGAGACCCTTGAAAGACTCGGCAGAGGGCCGGACCGGGACCTGATAGGTTTCAAGCCCCCGGACCGGGCCGGCATTCGCGGACGGGGCGCCCAAAGCAACCGGAGCGGGCGTTTCGAAAAAACCCGGCGTGAAGATTTTGATGACGGATGGGAACTGGAGGAACCGCAGAAAAAGTTTGAAACCGTCGAACACGTGGAGCGGGCAGGCTCGATAATAAGCCGCAATTCCTCACCGGACCTGCATTTTGACCGCTCCATCAACCCGTACCGGGGGTGTGCCCATGGCTGTTCCTATTGTTATGCAAGGCCAAGCCATGCATATCTGGGACATTCTGCCGGACTTGATTTCGAGCGGGATATCCATATCAAGCCCGACGCGGCCCGGTTGCTGAAAAGAGAATTGTCCCGTCCCCGGTACAGAGCAAGGCCCATAGCCATTGGCACCAATACGGACCCCTATCAGCCCCTGGAGCGCAAGCACGGGATAATGCGACAGCTGCTGGAGGTATTTTGCCAGGCCAGGCACCCGCTGATGATCACCACCAAGTCGGCCCTTGTGACAAGGGACCTGGATCTGCTGAAAGAACTTGGCAGGCAGAACCTGGTATTCGTCACCATTTCCATTACCACCATGGATCACAAATTGTCCCGCTGGATGGAACCCCGGGCCTCGGCTCCGGCAAGACGGCTTGAGGCAATAAGGGCATTATCGGATGCAGGAATTGCAACCGGGGTTCTGTTTGCGCCGGTAATTCCGGCCATAAACGACATGGAACTGGAAAGAATAATGGAAAACAGCGCCGCCCAGGGAGCGGAAAGCGCCGGGATGATAATGTTGCGGCTGCCCGGAGAGGTAAAGGACATTTTCCGGGAATGGCTGCTACGATATTTCCCCAACAGGGTTTCCCATGTGATGAACCTGGTCAGAGATGTCAGGGGGGGCAGGGAAAACGATCCCAGATTCGGATGGAGAATGGGCGGACAGGGACCCTATGCGCAAATGCTGAAACAGCGCCTTGACCTGATAACGGAAAAGCTGGCGCTGAACAAAGCCCCCTCCCCCCTGAATTGCGACCTGTTTGAAGCTCCAGAAAAAATGCCGGAGCAGCTGAACCTGTTCTGAGACGTGTCGAATCTGCTGGCAATTACAGGAGCAAATGCTCCATTGTGACGGCATGAAGATAGCTGATTCTGAAAAACGGCAGACCGGAAACGGCCAATGGCCGGAACTGCCGGACTTTTCCCGGGAAGCCGAACTGATAAATGAAGGGTTCAAGAGAATAGCCGGCATCGACGAGGCCGGACGGGGGCCCCTTGCCGGTCCGGTAGTGGCCGCGGCCCTGGTTCTTGACCCTGAAAGAATTCCAGTGGAAATGAATGATTCAAAGAGGCTTTCCGAAAAAAAGCGTTTCAGAATCTTTGATGAACTGGTGGCGACAGCCAGCTTTTCGGTTGTCTGCGCCCCTCCAGCAATCATAGAAAGGCTCAATATTCGCGGAGCAACCCTTTGGGCCATGCAAAGGGCAGTTTTCCTGCTGGACGGAGGGGCGGACTTTGCCCTGGTCGACGGGCGCGACATACCTGCAAACATGCCATGCAGGGCAAGGGCCGTGACCGGGGGAGACAGATATTGCCTTTCCATAGCGGCAGCCTCGGTAATCGCCAAGGTGGTGCGGGACCTGATGTGCCCGGTGATGGACAGCGCCTGCCCGGGATATGAATTTGCAAGACACAAGGGATATGGAACCCGGGCCCACATGGACCAGATGGAAAGATTCGGGGTGACAAGGTTTCACCGCCGGGACTTTGCTCCGGTGGCTGCACTGACAGGCAGGGGGAAAAGCGACAAGACCGGTCAATGCAGAAAGGACAGGGCGGAAACGGCCGAAAAGCTGCCCCGTAAAGGGCAAGTCAGTGGTCAGCGTGACACAACTGATGGTCAGACAGGGACTGGATGACATAACAGGCCCCGACATGGCCCGAATCGCAACTGTTGGCGATTCGGCTCAACTCCACCTCGAGCCTTTGCAACTGCTCAATGCGCTTCCTGGTAACCTGCAGGTGCTCCAAGGCAATCTTGTGGGCCGCCTCGCAGGTCAGTTCCGGGTTCTGACTCAACTGGGCCAGCTGGGCTATGGAATCAAGGCCAAGGCCCAGGTCACGGGCATGGCGAATGAACGAAAGGCGCTGCAAATCCTCCTGGGAATAGCGGCGCTGGTTGCCGGAAGAACGCCCAGGCTCATCAAGCAGGCCAACCTGCTCATAATAGCGGATGGTGGGAACCTTGACCCCGGTCAGCCGCGACATTTCACCGATCGAATACATATCTGCCCCGCACCTTTCTGCCCCGCACCTTTGATACCTATAGTCTTTAGAGATATTAGGCAGTTGCCCGTCAAATGCAAGAAGCGCTTTTGTGCAGTCACTTCCATTGCAAGCAAAAACGCAGTTTCACCTTTGGTTAACCATGTAACTTAGGTGCCAGTTAACCCTGTTGACCTAGGCTCGGCCGGTGAGCCAGTGTCAGGGTTGAGTAGAATGTTGCGTAAGAAACGGGCGAGCGGGCCCCAAAAATCCTCCCAAAAATCCAGCGAACCAGCCGGCGAAAATGAAAATCTGCCAGTCGACAGCATTCTGGTCGGTGAATGTGTAGAACACATGAACTCGCTTCCCCCCGCCTCGGTCGACCTGGTTTTTGCAGACCCACCCTATAATCTGCAACTCGAACAGGGCCTGACAAGGCCGGACCAGAGCAAGGTGGATGCGGTCGATGACCACTGGGATCAGTTTGACAGTTTTGCCCATTATGACGATTTTACCCGCAAATGGATGCAGGCCGTGCGCAGGGTATTGAAGCCGGACGGAGCCATGTGGGTCATCGGCTCCTACCACAACATATTTCGGGTCGGGGCCATTTTGCAGGACCTCAACTTCTGGATACTGAACGATGTGGTCTGGCGGAAAAACAATC
>WFPQ01000282.1 GCA_015487515.1 Hyphomicrobiales bacterium
AAACAGTATGGCCACTGGTGTTTTGCCGGCTGGAACGATGTCAATTCCCTGTTGCGGGACAGGCGTTTTGGCCGCCAGATATTGCACAGGATGAGCCGCAAGCAACTGGGATGGCCGGAGCCGGAAGAACATTTGAGGGATTTCGAGCTTTCCGAAAGATATTCCCTTCTGGCCCTGGAGCCCCCGGAACATACAAGACTGAGAACGGTGGTAAACCGGGCCTTCGTTTCAAGACAGATAGAAAAGCTGCGCCCGGAAATGGAAGAACTGGCCAACAGCCTCATAGACGGTTTCATGGCCAGGGGAAGCGCCGAGCTGTTACGGGATTATGCCACCCCGATCCCCCTGGCCATAATATGCGGAATGCTGGACATTCCCACGAAGGAGGGGCCACAACTGCTGGACTGGTCCCACAAGATCGTCGGCATGTACAAATATGGCCGCACCAGAAAGGACGAGGAAACCGCCAACCGGGCAGCAAGGGAATTTTCAGAATTCCTGAGGGACCTGATAAGGGAACGGCGGAAAAACCCGGCCCAGGACCTGCTGTCCCACATGATCACCGCCCCGGCAGGAGGAAAAAGACTGAGCGATGACGAACTGGTTTCAAGCGCAATATTATTGCTGAATGCAGGCCACGAGGCCACCGTTCACCAGAGCGGCAATGCCATAAAGACCATTCTTGAATTCACGGAAAAACCGGCCGAACTGTTCGGCAGCGACCGGGAGGCCATGGATACCATACTGGAAACCCTGCGCTTTGATGCTCCCTTGCACATGTTCACACGCCATGCCCTGGAGGACGTGGAACTGGAAAGCGGCATTTCCCTTAAAGCGGGTCAGGAAATAGGCCTGTTGCTGGGAGCCGCAAATCGCGATCCGGGGCGTTTTGAAAATGCGGACAGCTTTGTTCCATTCAGAAAAAACCAGCAAAACGTGACTTTTGGAGCCGGAATCCACTTCTGCATTGGCGGGCCGCTGGCCAAGCTGGAGTTGCAGGTGGGGCTGAAAACCCTGTTTGAAAGGCTCCCTGGAATGAAACTGGCCGAACAGCCTGAATATTCAAACTCCTATCATTTTCACGGGCTTGAAAAACTGATGGTCAGCTGGTGAGCCTTTCACTGCCGGCGGTTTTTTGCCATTGCCGTAACTGGCCGGAGTTGGAAAGGTCATGCAGGACACCGGGGATGAAGCCGGGCAGATCCGAGGCAACGAGGCCGGGACCGCCAAACATATTCGCCGCCTCTGCATGAACATGAACCCCGGCGGCGGCGGCGGCAAAACCATCCATGCCCTGAGCAAGCAATCCGCCGATCGCGCCCGCCAGCACGTCCCCGGCCCCGGCGGTCGCAAGATATGCAGGGGCGTTGGCATTGATGGCCGCCCCTGCTTCAGGGGCTGCGATTACCGTATCGGCCCCCTTCAGGACAATTACAGCTCCTGAAGCCCTTGCGGCCGCCAGCGCCCTGTTCAACTTGCCGGAGTGCCCCTGCCCGGTCTTTTCCCCGCCTTTCATGCTGCCAAAAAGCCTTTTGAACTCCCCCTCGTGGGGGGTAAGGACAACGGGACGGCCGGGGCGGGCCCTGATTGCTGAAAACAGTTTTTGCGGTTCACCGGCAAACGAGGAAAGCGCGTCCGCATCCAGCACCACTGCCGCGCCGGACTGAAGGGCGGCCAGCACGTTTTTGCGGGTATTTTCCCCGATCCCTGCCGCCGGGCCGATCACCACCGAATTTTTTCGCTCATCCTGCAAGAGCCGCTTCAGGGCACCGGCATCGGCGGTTTCTTCAAGCATGATGGAAGTAAGGTGGGCAGCATGGATCAGAAGGGCCGCCCTGGTGCCGGCAATGCTGACCAGCCCGGCCCCGATGCGAAGGGCACCAAGGGCGGAAAGTCTGGAGGCGCCGGTATGCAATTCATCTCCGCTGACCACCACGCAATGACCGCGGTCGAACTTGTTGTTCTTGATGGCAGGGCTCGGAATTTTCCATAAGGACGGACAGTTTTCAAAAAAACCAGTGTCGATCTGTTCGAGAACGGCCTCGCTGATACCTATGTCCACCAGTTCAAGCCGACCGCACAAATCCCGTCCCGGCAGCAACAGGTGCCCCGTTGTCAGCATTGATGTGCCAACAGGCCTGAACGGGGCCAGCGGCATGGAACTTGACGTGTCCATAAGGGCTCACATGACAGTAACCTTTTTTAGAAAGAAGCCGGGGCACCTGTTGCTGCCGGGACGGGATTTGTGCGGTCGGCTTGAACTGGTGGACATAGGTATCAGCGAGGCCGTT
>WFPQ01000283.1 GCA_015487515.1 Hyphomicrobiales bacterium
CGGTCATTCCGGGAGCGCCCGAATGGGTTCGTGGTTTGCAAAAAGCCGGCAAGAAGGTTCTGGTGGTGGCCAATGGCTCCTATATTTCACCTGCGGCTTCGCTCTTGCGTTTCAGGAACATGGGCTTTGATTTTGCCCTTGAAGATGTCATTGCCTCGCGAAACGTGCTGGGAAAGACCCTTGGGGGGCGCAAGGAAAAACTTTTTGGAGTCATGCTTTCTTCAAATGGGGGAATAGAGGAGATTGGGGCCAGGACGGTTCGTCTTGGGGACGATGGAAGTGATTATGACAGGGTGGAAGGTTTCATTCTGCTGGGCAGTGGAGAGTGGAAGCAGAACCGGCAGGAGCTGCTGGTGGCCTCCCTGAAACAAAACCCAAGGCCGGTTCTGGTCGGCAATCCGGATATCGTGGCTCCAAGGGAAAACGGGTTCAGTCTGGAGCCGGGCTGGTTTGCCCATGACATTCGTGAACGCTGCGGAATTGAACCGGAATTTTTTGGCAAGCCGTTTGCCAACATTTACGAGGAAGCAATGCAAAGGGTTGATCCGAAGGTGGCGCGGGATCGCATTGTCATGGTTGGCGATACCCTGCATACGGATGTCTGGGGAGGGGCGGCCATGGGCGCCAAGACCGTTCTGATGGCCGATTACGGCTTGTTTGCCGGGCTTGATGTCAGGCCTTACATAAGGTCCTCGGGAATAGTTCCCGACTGGATCATGACTGCAAGGGGTTTTTGACGGACAGGGTCCATTTGAGCGATTATGGTGGAATTGCACTTGAACGGCGGGCCGATAACAAATAATAGGTCTTGACTCTGGATTGCTTCAGGGTCGTTTTTGCCGGTCAGCCGCATTAGCTCAGTTGGCAGAGCACATCACTCGTAATGATGGGGTCGGGTGTTCGAATCACCCATGCGGCACCATTTTTGATTTCGAGGCACGCCATATACATGGTGTGACAAGCTTTCTGATATCCCTTGAATGCCGGCAGGGTTTTATCGGGTTTTAGTTTTACAGCCCTTTTGGGAGTTCGGGCTTTTGCCCTTCATTGGCCTTTTGAACGAGATCATTTCGGGCTGCAGCAATATCAATTCATGGCTGGCGTGAAATTGTCCCGAACCTTCATGCAAGCTCCGGCAGGCATAAAATCCCCGTAAACCATGAGCCTAATCGATGCTCATGGCCAGAATCCTGGAGATTTCGCTAAGGGAACGACCCGATTGTTCCGACCAGTGATCAAAGGCATTCTGAATGGCTTTCATGGCGCTTCTTGAAGAATGGGAGCCTTCAATTACACCTTCTGCCTGCAGGCGTTTTATTACGTCGCGGGAAAGAATGAAGCCGTCAACTCCCATGGAACGCAGGAAATAAGGCCCGGTATTGCCACCCAGGCGGGAGCCCTGTTCTTTCAGAAGTTGCAGCAATCCGATAAAGTCCTGCTTTGGCCAGTTGGCAAAGAACCTGCCGGCGCTGCCATGGCTGGAGGCCAGGTTGCGAAGAAAAACGGCGTTTTGCTGCACCGAGCGGATTTTTGTCGGATGGCGAATGATGTTCCTGTTGGCAACAAGGGCATCAATATCATCGTCGTTCAGCATCGAGCAGCGGCCGATATCAAATTCATCGAAGGCCTTTTCAAATCCGGGCCACATGTTTTCAACCACTTTCCAGTTGAACCCGGCCTGAAAAATCGCCCGCGCCATTGCCGATAGCCAGCGGTCGTCGGGTATGCTGGCCAGTTGTTCGGAGGGCTTGGGAAATTCAAGCAGCTCTGCAAGGGCTGCCGGCCCTCCTTTTCTGTCGGCGGCAATCTGAAAGATTGTTTCAAAATCCTGCATGGCCTGATTCCGTAACCGGTTAAAATTCCTGTTTTTCTTTAGGGCCAAGGGTTGTTGCAAAATGCTCAAACAATATTTTATGGCCAAAAAGGATATTTTATGGGGCTGGCCCGATCTGGCAGCCTATGCTTGGCAGGTAAGGAAAAAAAACCGATCGCGTCAACCGGGACGATGGCCGGCGGGTAAAATGTGAAGACAAAATATATTGTGAAGGCAAAATATATTGTCGTTCCTTACGGGAAAATCGCCCCCGGCGCCCCTGAAGGGGCGGACCGATGATTGTCAAAACAGGGAGCGGCGGCAAAATTGCCTGGTGGGTTGGTGGCGAGCCGGGCCGGATTGCGATTGTTAAAACAGGGGGACGGAGTTGAGCGATGCAAGAATGGCCTGCGCATTACAGCCGGCTCATGACAATTGGTTGATGGCAGTTACAGAAAACAGGCGGAAAAACGGGCAGGGAAATAATGACGGCTTATTTCATAGCAAGGATGCGGGTGAAAAATCCCAGGAAGATGGGGGAATATGGGGCCGGGGCCAGGGCCAGCATAAGGCAATATGGGGGTGAGATGGTGTTTCGTGGAAACAGGGTGGAGGTTCTGGCCGGAAACTGTGATGCCGATGCGGTGGTGGTGGCCAGGTTTCCGGACCTCAAGACCCTTAATGAATGGAATGATTCCCCGGAATATCAGGCCCTAATTCCCCTGCGTGACGAGGCGGTGGATATGGTCATGGTTTCCTACGAGCGACCCTGAGGTTTCTTTTGTCCGGGGATGTTTGCGGGGGTATGCCGGAACCATGAAAATCATGGCGTTTCCTGGCTAAAAAACCTGGCTTGCATGGGACGGACGGAACAGGGGTCGATCGGGCAAGGCAGCAAGTGGGCAGGGAATCAGGCAGGGGCCTGATCGCCATTAAATCCGCAGGCAGGGGCGTGTTTCGAGTTCAGGCTCGGGCCGGGTCCGGGTTCTGTCGGGGGATCTGGCAGTCTGGCGGGTGAGGCGGGTCAGACGAGTTCTTGTTTCAGCATGCTTTGAACGGTGGCCGTTATCGCCTGTTCTGCCGAGATGAAATCGGTAGCGAGCAATTGCCTGGCCCGGGAAGCATCAATTTTATGGACGATACCCAGTTCGTTCAGGC
>WFPQ01000284.1 GCA_015487515.1 Hyphomicrobiales bacterium
CAACTGGCGCACCCTGCCCAAAGGACCAAGCCCGGTGGCGGTTTCCATGGTATGGCCGGCCCGGGAAAAACTCCGGTCGCCAACGAGCCAGTAAATCACCTGCACCAGGCTCAAGACAGCCAGAAGGGACAGGGCAGCAGCGTTATTGGCGGCCATGAGCGCCCCCCCGCCAAGGGCATATAACAGGAACAGCACGGGCACCAGGGGACTGTTCCAGCGCGGCACGGTTTTCATCTGGGCATAGATCATGGAGGTGGTGAAAATCGTGACCAGGGAACTGACGGAACCCAAAATTCCCACGGCCTGCCAATTGCGTTCGAGAAATATGAGTCCGATGGCATAGACCCCCATCACCAGCAGGGAAAAAACCGCCAGCAGCCCCTCGCGGCTGAGCCAGCTCGAACGCCACTGCCTGAAAGCCTTCAGGGCCCGCTGGGGATTGCCAAGGTGAAAGGTGGAAGCCAGCAGCCCGCCAACCGCCAGTGCAAAGGCCAGAAAAAAATACCAAAAGGCAAACCAGCCATAAACCAGGGGAAAACCAATACCAAGCCAGGCCAAAAGACCAAAACCGAGCCCGGAAAGAGAGGTGAATATGATTACCGAAGGGGCCGGATGCATCAGATCTTCTCCAGGGCTTTATCCAGCCACGCAACAAAACCCCTGGCGCCATCAAGGGGTTCAAGCAGGGGGACCGGGTCAGCGGACCGGTCCTGGCTTTCTATATCGCTCTTGGGACGGGGGGGAAGATAGCGGTTGGTCGGGCTCGTGCCCTGCTCCTTCATCAGTTCCATGCCACCCCGTTCAGCGCTTAATCTTGATACATGGGAATCCGGATCGGCAAAATCGCCAAAGTGGCGGGCTCCGGCCGGGCAGGTTCGAACACAGGCCGGCACCCGGTCTTCTTCGGGAATGTTTTCGTTATAGATCCTGTCGACGCAAAGGGTGCATTTTTTCATGACCCCGGCATCGGCATCCATTTCCCGGGCCCCATAAGGGCAAGCCCAGGCACAAAGGCCGCAGCCAATGCAATCGGCTTCATTGACCAGGACTATGCCATCCTCGCTTCGCTTGTAGCTGGCACCGGTCGGGCACACGGTGACGCAGGGGGCATCATGGCAATGCAGGCAGGATTTCGGAAAATGCACGACCTGGGCCGGACCCTGATCTTTTCTGACTTCATAGGTATGGATGCGATTCAGAAAAGTGCCCACCGGATTGTCTCCATAGGCATCCATGTCCGAAAGGGGGGTCCCGTAATTGGAGGTATTCCATTCCTTGCAATTTATAACGCAGGCATGGCAGCCAACACATATGTCAAGGTCGATGACCAGGCCAAGGCGGCGCTCGGTGGATTTTGGCAAAGAGGTCATGCTAAAAATCCTTCCCATAGGCTACTTTTTCAGGACCACGGCCGACCGGGGATTTTTGCGGTTCTGCCTGGGGCATGGAAACACCGTCTCCCTTTTCGGCCTTTTCTATTTTCACCCTCAGGTCAAACCAGGCGGCCTGGCCGGTCACGGGATCGGAATTGCTCCAGCGCATGCCGTCACCCCGGGGAGGCAAGAGTTCCGAAATCAGGTGATTTAGCAGAAATCCCCTTTTGGCCTCCGGGGCATTTTCATCAAGGGCCCAGGCCCCGCTCCTCTTGCCGATGGCGTTCCAGGTCCAGACGGTCTTTGCGTTAAGGGCATCCATGCGAACCACGGGAACCTTGATTCTGGCATGACGGGAAGTCAGCCAGGCCCAGTCCCCTTCCTCAAATCCGTACTGCTCGAAAACCTCCCCGGAAACATAAAGGGGGTTGGTGCCATGAATCTGGCGCAGCCAGGCATTCTGCGAGCCCCAGGAATGATACATGGCCGCCGGGCGCTGGGTCAGGGCGTGCAGGGGAAACTCGTCCTCATCAACCACGCTTTCCTCGAACGGGGCCCACCAGACGGGCAGGGGCTGCATGCTTTTTCTTATCTGTTCGCGCAAATGTTCGGGGGGCTGGCGCTCCCCGTGCCCTTCGGCGGCCAGCTGGAACCTGCGCATCGGCTCCAGGTAAAGCTGAAAGACGTAAGGGGTCGGGCTGTCAAAAAGACCCCTGGAGACCGCCCATTCCTGGTAGGCATTGTTCCATGGCTTGAAATAGGCGGCCTCGTCGGGAATATGATCTATCCAGAAACCCCCGTTCTTTATGTAGGCTTCTATCTGGTCGGGGTTGGGCTCTCCCCGCCCCCTGCCCTTGCCGTCCTTGCCGCGAAATCCGGCCAGGGGACCGACGCCGGGGCGTCTTTCGTGATTTTGAATGTAATCCGCATAATCGGAATACCTGGCCGAACCATCTTCATTGACCATGCCCGGCAATCCCAGCCTGGCCCCCAGGTCAAGAAGAACGGACTGGAACGCCCTGACATCCCGGTCCGGTTCGACAACGGGCCAGCGGATGCTGTCGGCCATGGCATCGGCCTCGCAAATGGGGCGATCGAGCAGGGAAATGCAGTCATGGCGTTCCAGATAGGTGGTATCGGGCAGAACCAGGTCCGCAAAGGCCACCATCTCGGAGGAATATGAATCAGAATAGATTATGTGGGGAATGACATATTCGCCATTCTCGTCCCTGTCGGTGAGCATCTGCATGGTTTGAGAGGAATTCATGGACGAGTTCCAGCTCATGTTGGCCATGTACATGAACAGGGTATCGATCTTGTAAGGATCCCCCGCATGGGCGTTGGAAATGACCATGTGCATCAGGCCATGGGCCGACATGGGGTTTTCCCAGGTAAAGGCCTTGTCGATGCGGGCCGGACTGCCATCCTCTTTCAGCATCAGGTCTTCCGGGCCATGGACAAAACCCAGGTGCGGACCATCAAGCGGACCGTTGGGAGTGACCCCGCAATGGGGCTTGGGATGGGCCTCGGATGGTTTCGGATAGCTGGGCTTGAACCTGAACCCCCCCGGAACCTCGACCGATCCCAGGAGAATCTGCAAAAGATGCAGGGCACGGCAGGTCTGGAAACCGTTCGAATGGGCCGAAATCCCGCGCATGGCATGGAAGGATACCGGGCGGCCCTTCATCTTTTCATGGCGTTCACCCTTCCAGTCGACCCAGGGCTGATCGATGGTGATCTCCTGCTCAAAGGCCACATGGGCCAGTTCGGCCGCTATGCGTTTAATGGTTTTTACGGATATGCCGCAACGTTCGGCAACGGCCTCAGGGGAATATTCATCAGACAGGTACTTTTGGGCCAGCTTCTGAAAAACACTGACATGTTCCACCGGCCCCGACTTGAGAGTGCCGGCCAGATCAGCCTTTATTCCCGGTTTGTCAAAGGCTGCAGGATTGCCGGTTTTCTTGTCGATGACCTGGGGCTTGCCCTTGCTGTTGCGCAGAAAAAGGCCGTATTCGGGGGAATTTTCATCACAATTGAGCAGGAACGGAGCATTGGTGTAGCGGGCAAGATATTCAAGATCCACCTTTCCCGCCCCCAGCAATTCATGGACAAGTGCCAGGATGAACAGACCGTCGGTGCCCGGGGTTATGCCCACCCACTCGTCGGCTACCGCATTGTAGCCGGTGCGAACCGGATTGACCCCGATCACCTTGACCCCGCGCTCCTTGAGCCTGCCCAAGCCAATCTTTATCGGGTTGCTGTCATGGTCTTCGGCCACGCCAAAAATCATGAACAGCCTGGTGCGTTCCCAGTCGGGGCTGCCAAACTCCCAGAAGGCGCCGCCCATGGTATAAATGCCCGCCGCGGCCATGTTGACCGAGCAAAAACCCCCATGGGCCGCATAATTCGGGGTGCCATAGGACTGGGCCCACCAGCTGGTCAGGGACTGGGACTGGTCGCGACCGGTAAAAAATGCCAGCTTTTCGGGATTTTTTTCCCGCAGGGGAGCAAGCCAGCCCGTGGCAATTTTCAGGGCCTCTTCCCAGGAAATGGTCTCAAACTCTCCCGAACCGCGCTCACCAACCCGCTTCATGGGGGCCGAAAGGCGGGCCGGAGAATAATGCTGCATTATGCCGGCCGAGCCCTTGGCACAAAGCACCCCCCTGTTTATGGGATGATCGCGATTGCCCTCGATATATTTGACCTTGCCACCTTCAAGGTGCACGTTGATGCCGCAACGGCAGGCACACATGTAGCACGTGGTATGGCGAATTTCGTCCGACACCCGGGGTGAAGTTTCAAGTTCAGGCTGCTTGATCGATGCCATTTAGAAAAAGATCCCCAACAGATACCCCACGTCCCGGGGGGATAACCACGCCCCGGAACATGCAATATTCCCTTTTTTTCATATTAAACGAGACTTTCGGCCGGATGCAAGGGTTTGTTAGAATTCTCTAATATATTATTTTATCCATGCAAAACATGTCCTTGCGGACAATTATGGTATCATATGCTCGTATTTCATCCGCTAGTATAAAGGCCCTGGCATGGCCAGCAACAAACCGCCCGGGACATGGTCCCGGGCCTTTCAGCAACGTGCAATACTGTTTTCAAAGGGGCGGCTTCAGCCGTTTTCCCGCAATAAAAGCCGCAATTTTTCCGGGCTGATGCGGGTCGTGGTAACTTCTTCTTCAAGCATCCTGAAGGTTCCCGAGCCCTGCAATATTTCGGCGCTGCGGGCCGGCATGGCCATCAGGACCAGATCGTTTTCATCACCATCGCCACCCTTGCGGCCTTCCGTTTCAGCCCCGATATGGGGCAGGTCCCCAGCCGAGGCATTGCCCGGACCTGAAATCATGCCGCCGGCAACCGTGGTGTGTTCTTCGGGATCAATGAGAATGAAGGAACCCGTATCGCGATTGGCAGCATAGGTATCAAAGATTGCCGTCTCCTCGAAGACCAGGCGCACCTTGGCAATGGCATTGACCGGCAGGCGCCGGCAATCGCTCCAGGTGCCGGTTTCAAGATCGGCAATGCTCAGGGGCTCCAGGCGGACCCTCTGGCGCCGGCTGGCGGATTTGAGCCAGTAGCGCCTGCCCGGTTCGAGGCCGCCCTGCCCCAGAACGATGATGTCGGCTTCAAAATTTCTGCCCGTCATCGGCAGGGCCTCGATGGAACAGATCATGTCACCCCGGGCAATGTCCACGTCGCGATCAAGAACCAGGGTTATGGCATCCCCGGCCACCGCCGCATTCCGCACCAGGTCAAAGGTGACGATTTCAGTAACATTGACCGCTATTCCGGCCGGAAGAACCATCAGGCTGTCCCCGGGTTTCACGGCACCGCCGGCCACCGTTCCCTGGTAACCGCGAAAGGATTCGCAGGGGCGGCAGACCCTTTGCACCGGCAGGCGGAAACCGACCGCCTGGGCCGAGCGCGAAGTCGCAAGCTCAAGGGTTTCAAGCAGGGTCCGGCCATTGTACCAGGGCATGGGAGAAGGTCCGGACTGTTCCGGACCAATATGGCTGACCACATTTTCACCCTTTAGCGCACAGACGGGAATGGCCGTGACATGGCCAATGCCAAGAGACAGGGCAAATTCGGAAAATACGCTGGAAATACGCTCGAACACCTCGTGGCTGTAATCGACCAGGTCGATCTTGTTGATGGCCAGCACAAACTGCCTGATGCCCATCATGGCAGCGATCATGGCATGGCGCCTGGTCTGTTGCACGACCCCGGCGCGCGCATCGACCAGGATGACTGCCAGATCGGCCCCAGAGGCTCCCGTGGCCATGTTGCGGGTATATTGCTCATGGCCGGGAGTATCGGCGACTATGAAGGTCCGCCTGGGAGAAGAAAAATACCTGTAGGCCACGTCAATGGTTATTCCCTGTTCGCGCTCGGCCTGCAGACCATCGAGCAGCAGGGCGAATTCGGGCAGGTCGAGACCGTTATCGCCAGGCCTTGAATCCCTTGCAAGCTTTCTGGCCTGATCGGTCTTTACCGACTTGCTGTCCCAAAGCAGCCGGCCAATGAGCGTGGAC
>WFPQ01000285.1 GCA_015487515.1 Hyphomicrobiales bacterium
CATGATGGGAGGGGTCGGAAGAACCTGGCCTGGAGCAACCATTGACACGGCACCGGTGCGTGCTTTGAAAAGCAGGATGATTTGAAAGATGAACAATGACACTGGCCCGCAGGGGGCCGGGAACATTTCGGGCGGAACAGGGCGGGGGTTTTCTGCAGAAGACAGCAATGCCAGCCCGGACCCGCAGTTTCCCCGCAGTTTTTCCGATGAGGATGAACTTGATGAATTCATGACCAGGCCGAGCCCCGCCCTGGTGGAGGCCATGAAGGAAATCAGGGGTGACATCCTGATTCTGGGGGTTTCCGGAAAGATGGGGCCCACCCTGGCCCGGATGGCGCGCCGGGCCGCCCCCGGCAGGAATATTCTTGGTGTTGCAAGGTTCAGCGATCCGGGTGTCGAGAAAAAGCTCAGGGACTGGGACATAGAAACCAGAACGATCGATCTTCTTGATGGGGAACAGGTCAAATCCCTGCCGGCCATGGAAAACGTGATCTACATGGCTGGCATGAAGTTCGGCTCGTCTTCGAACCAGCCGCTTACCTGGGCCATGAATGTGCATGCAGCAGCGCTTGCCGCACAGGCTTTTTCCGCTTCTAACATCATTGCCTTTTCCACCGGTAACATTTACCCGCTCTCCCGCATCGCAACCCACCCCGATGGGGCAACGGAAGATACCATTCCCGGCCCGGTTGGCGAATATGCCCAGTCCTGTCTGGGCCGCGAGCGCATGTTCGAGTATTTTTCAGAAAAATTAGGAACACCGGGCAGGATCTTCAGGCTCAACTATGCCATTGACCTGCGCTACGGGGTCCTTTTCGACCTGGCCCGCAATATCATGGAGAAACGGGAAATCGATATTACCATGGGTCACGTCAACATCATATGGCAGGGTGATGCCAACGAACAGGCCCTGCGGCTGCTCTGCCATTGCACGAACCCTGCCAGCCCCATCAACATTACCGGCCCCGAAGCCCATCCGGTACGCTGGCTGGCAGCGGAACTGGGTCAGCGCATGCAGATCAGGCCAAGAATTGCCGGCATCGAGGCCCCGGACGCCCTTTTGAGCGATTCTTCCAGGTCCGTTGAAATGTTCGGACCGCCCTCCGTTCCGGTTTCATCGATGCTCGACTGGGTGGCGGACTGGGTGATGCGGGGCAAGAAGGGCCTTGACAAACCGACCAGGTACGAGGTTCGCGATGGCAGATTCTGATTGCCTGCACCCGCAGCATGTCATGGTCGAGTTGAAGCTGGGCCATGTCGAGCAGGGATTGAACTTGTCTGCGGAGGCCTGCTGGAACCAGGTCGGCGATGACTGGCGGTTTTTCATCGAACATGGAAAGGTCTTTGGTTTTCTTGATGAAGATCAGCGCCTGATCGCCTCTGCGGCGGCTTTGCCCCATGACAGCAGGTTCGGTTTTGTTTCCATGGTCCTGGTGACAAAAAGATGGCGCAGAAACGGCCTGGCCACCAGGCTGGTCAACAGGTGCATCGAATGGCTTGACCGGCATGAACTGATGCCGGTGCTGGATGCAACGGCCGATGGTGCAAGGGTCTATGTGCGCCAGGGCTTTGTCAGCCAGTTTGCACTTGACCGCTGGCAGCTTGTTCCTTCTGGCGGCCCGGACGCTCCGGTCCCTGCGCCGGACGTTCCTTGGCCGGCATCTGAAGATTCATTGCCGATTGCAGAACTGGTGGCCCTTGATGCCCGGGCAACGGGTGCGGCGCGCCCTCGCCTGATTGGTGATTTCCTGGCCAGGAGCACAACGAGGCTTTTTGTTTCGCCCGGCAGGAATGGCTTTGCCATCATGCGGCGCGGCCGCAATGCCCTCCAGGTCGGCCCGCTCGTGGCTTCGTCTTCAGATGTGGCCATTTCCCTTGTTCAGAAAATTCTTTGCTCGACCGACGAACCCATATTCGTTGATGTTCCCGCCATGGCGGTTCCCTTTGGCCAGTGGCTCAAATCAAGGGGTTTTACGGTTCAGCGCAGTTTTGAGCGCATGGCCCTGGGGCGTTCCTTGCCCTTTGGCCGGCCGGCCGAGCTGTTTTCTTCAGCAGGACCGGAGTTTGGATGATGGTGAAAACGGCTTTATCCGGAAGCAGCACAATTTATGCCAGGCCTGGTGACCCCCTGGCCATTCTGAAGGAAGGCACCGTGATTCCGGCCCATCCGCTGGCCCTTGATGCCAATCGCCGGCTCGATCCCGTGCGCCAGCGTGCCCTGAGCAGATATTATATCGATGCCGGTGCCGGGGGCCTGGCGGTTGGGGTGCACACGACCCAGTTCGCCATTCGTGAAAGGGGCATTTACGGGCAGGTTCTGCAACTGGCCATGCAGACGGTCAGGCAATGGAGCAGTCGCCAGATGGTAATGGTGGCCGGTCTGGCCGGACCTGCGGACCAGGCCCTGGCCGAGGCCGAAACAGCCCTTTCCCTTGGTTATCACGCCGGGCTCTTGAGCCTTGCCGCCCTCGGGGGCAGGAGCAATGAGGAATTGCTAGAACATTGCCGTCTCATTGCTCAAGAGATCCCCCTGATCGGGTTTTATCTGCAACCGGCGGTGGGCGGCTCAAGGCTCGATGTGGATTTCTGGACCGGGTTTGCTGCCATTCCCGACGTGGTTGCCATCAAGATTGCCGCTTTTGACCGCTACTGCACCCTTGACGTGATGCGCGGGGTGGTAAATGCCGGGGCTGAGGACCGGATAACCCTTTATACGGGAAATGACGATCACATAATCCTTGATCTCTTGAGCCCGTTCCATGTCAGCAGGGGCAGTGAAACGATAACTTTGCGCTTTGCTGGCGGCCTGCTTGGCCACTGGTCGGTATGGACCAGTTCGGCGGTCAGGATGTTTGAGCAGTGCAAAAGGGCCGTTACCGATGATGATTTGAAGTTCGAATTGCTTGCCCTTGA
The DNA here is from genome assembly GCA_015487515.1 of Hyphomicrobiales bacterium. Taxonomy (GTDB): domain Bacteria; phylum Pseudomonadota; class Alphaproteobacteria; order Rhizobiales; family Devosiaceae; genus DROE01. Next base: position 2,914 of record WFPQ01000285.1, read on the forward strand.
CAGCCAGGTGACCGATTGCAACGGCGCATTTTTTGACGTTGCCAACAATTTCGGGGGCTGCATTGCCGGCTGCCACGAAATCCTGCGCCGCCAGGGATTGCTTGAGGGTATATGGTGCCTTGATCCCGATGAAACCCTGGGTCCGGGGCAGATGGAAGAAATCGACAGGGTCTGCGCCGCCTATCCGCAGATGAACGATGATGCCTTCGTTCGGGACAATCTCGAACGCTGGCTGCAATGATTCTTCAAGGCCTGGAATTGGAGTTTTGATGATTACCGCGCATCAGGGTCTTTGCCGCCTGCTTCCCATGGAGAAAGTCAATGCTTGAAATCTTGAAAAGTCACGATGCCATGGCCCTTGCCGACCTCGTTCGGCGCCGAAAGGTTTCGGCCCTGGAGGTTCTGCAGGCCAGCATCAATGCGGCGGAAAGACTCAATCCGGATCTCAACGCCATAATAACTCCGCTTTATGACCAGGCAAAAGCCCAGTTGGAGGCGGGGTTGCCAGAGGGCCCCTTTTACGGGGTTCCGTTCCTGGTCAAGGATCTGGCGGTTTCCATGCGGGGCGTGCCCACCACCATGGGCTCCAGGCTGGCCGAAAAAAACGTTCCCGCCTTTGACAGTGAAATAATCAGTCGTTACCGCCGGGCCGGGCTGGTGATCATGGGCAGGACCAATTCATCGGAATTCGGGCTTTTTACCGCCACGGAGCCAAAATTACATGGCCCCACCAATAATCCGTGGAATCTGCGCCATTCGCCGGGTGGCTCCAGTGGTGGCTCGGCCGCCGCGGTTGCCGCCGGCATTGTTCCCATGGCCCACGCCACCGACGGGGGTGGTTCCATTCGTATCCCGGCCGCCTGTTGCGGTCTGTTCGGTCTGAAGCCCACCAGGGCCAGGATCACCTCCGGCCCCGATGGGGGAGAGGCCATTGCCGGCATGGCCGTGCAGCATGCACTTTGCTGGTCGGTACGTGACAGCGCCGCGCTTCTTGATGCGACGGCAGGGCCGATGCCGGGTGATCCCTATTTCCCCGGGCGTCCCTCAACCACCTATCTGGAGGCGGCCGGGCAGGATCCGAAACCGCTCAGAATAGCCTTTTCTGCGAAGGCTCCCAACGGAGCCGCCATTGACAAGGAAGCCGCCAGGGCCGTTATCGATGTGGCCGGGCTGTGCGAAGATCTGGGCCACGAAGTGGTCGAAGACGCTCCGGACTTTGCGGTTGAAGCGTTGCAGGATGCTTTCTTGAAGGTTTTTGCCGCCAATTGCATGGCCAATATCCTTCGCTTGAGTCCCGGAGGGTTGCCCGGTGGCGATCTGCTCGAACCCCTGACCCGTGCGGTGGCGGAGATGGGCAGGTCCATGGATGCAACCAGCTATATTCATGCCTTGCAGCTCTTGCATCGCGAGGCGCGAAACATTGCCGGTTTTTATGAAAGGTTTGACATCTGGCTGACCCCGACCCTGGCCGGTCCGGCTCCGCGCACGGGATATTTTGACAATGATCAGACCGATGTTGAAGAATGGCTGCGCCAGATATTGTCGTTTTCCCCCTTTACCTTTCTGTGCAATGTCACCGGGCAACCGGCCATGACGCTGCCGCTGGCAATCTCGGGCTCTTCTTTACCCCTTGGCTGTCATTTTGCTGCTCCCTATGGCCGGGAGGATATGCTGTTCAGCCTTGCCGGCCAGATAGAACGGGCCACCCCCTGGAAAGACCGGCGCCCACCGGCCTTGTGATCTGCATGTATTTTTTTCATGCCGATGTTCAGCGCACTTCACGTTTTCACTTGGTACCCGGCACCCGGCGTGCAGGATTTGTCGGACATGCAGAAAGTACCGATTCCCATGCCTCCGCAAGCCTTGCGGGGTTTTTGCGGTCACTTTCAGGCGATTTCAAGCGGCTTTTATTTTGTCGGAAAAACTGTAGGCTGAAAGATCATGAAAGGTTGTTGTCCGGGAAATTTTGCCTGCACTGAGTATTTTTATTGAAGTTAACTATTTAAGACCATGCTGCCGGCAGGAAACGACAATTTTAGCAAGGCGGTTGAAATGAACTCTTTTGACGAACCATCACCCATGAAGACATCCGGCGAGCAAAACCCTTCCCGGAACAACAGGGCTGACGGCGGCCACGGCTCAAAAGACGACAAGCCATCGGGCCATGGCCATGATCATGATGGTTTCCTGGGGCCTGATACGGAGCTTTATTTTGCCATTGGCAGCGGTATCTTCTGGTTCAGCGGTCTTTTGCTGTCTTTCATTCCGGCCGTGCCCGGGCAGCTTTCCCTGGCGCTGTTTGTCGTGGCCTTTGCCCTTGGCGGTTACTA
>WFPQ01000286.1 GCA_015487515.1 Hyphomicrobiales bacterium
GACCTGTACCCTGCACATAGAGGATTCAGATGGTGACACGGCAGGTAAATTGTTGCCGGTCCTGGTGCGCAAGGCGGGAAGGGTTCTGGCCAATGGCTTTCCCACCGGGGTCGAGGTATCGGGTGCCATGGTCCATGGCGGCCCCTATCCCGCCTCGACCAACTTTGGCCATACCTCTGTTGGAACCATGGCGATCAGGCGCTGGCTGCGTCCGGTCTGCTTCCAGAACGTGCCTGCTTCCCTGCTTCCCCAGGATATTATTGAAAAGAAAGACATGTCCGAAAAGGAAGAAATGCCCGAAAAGGGCCGATAATGAAACAATGGCTCCTGGCCATGATCCCTTGTATCGCAAAACGGTTCCTGCCCGAGGAATATCGAATGTGGCGGACAGGGTATTTTAACGGGACAGTTGCATGGATGATTTGTCAGTATTTGCAGGATCCGTTTCCCCGCTCAACATTGCCTGCGTAGGCGAAGCCATGATCGAACTTTCATTTGCCGGGCCCGGTATTGAAAATCCCCGGATTGCCTTTGGCGGAGACAGCATGAATACCGCCATTTACCTGAAGCGTGAGATTGGTGACGTGGGGCAGGTCTCCTTTGTCACCCGCCTGGGTCGGGATGTCTTTTCCAGGAAAATGCTCGACTTCATGGAGGCAGAGGCAATTGCAACCGGCAATATTGTTCTGGATGAGAATAAATTGCCTGGTCTTTATTCCATAATGACCGATGAGCGGGGTGAGCGCACGTTCAGTTACTGGCGGGACAATTCGGCGGCAAGGGGACTTTTTCAGGAAAAGGACGCCATTGATTTTTCTGTCCTGGACGGCTTTGACCTGGTCTATTATTCGGCCATTACCCTGGCAATCCTGCCGGTGTCCGTGCGTGAGGCCTTCCTGGATTGGCTTGCAGGGCGGCGCGCGGAAAAAAAACTCCTGGTTGCCTTTGATTCCAACTATCGCCCGGCCCTGTGGCCCGGTCCTGCCCAGGCCCGCCACTGGACGGAAAGGGCCTGGCGCTGCTGCGACATTGCCCTGCCTTCGGCCGATGATGAAAAGGCCCTGTTCGGGGATACGGATTTTTCTGGAACCATCAGGCGCCTGCAGGGTTACGGGGTCGGTCTTGGAGCCTTGAAAAGAGGTGAATCCGGCCCGCTTCCCCTTGGTTTGGCCGGTGAGCTTCCCGTTTTTGAACCGGCTGAAAAAATAGTCGATACGACCGCGGCCGGGGATAGTTTCAATGGGGCTTTTCTGGGCGCCCTGCTGCTGGGGGCGGACATGGTCAAGGCCCTGGAAAGGGGACATGCCCGCGCCAGAGCGACCGTTGGTTTTGCCGGTGCCCTTGGTGGCCGAAAATGGTGATGATCCGGCCACTGCCGCAATGAAATCAGCCCGGTCTGATTTTTATGCGCTGTTCCATTTCATCGAACAGGTGAATTTTCCTGCGGTTGAATTTCAAATGAACTTTCTCCCCGTCATTGGCTCTTGTTCCTCCTGGAACCCTTACATTGATGGTGCCAATACCGGGAACTTTTACCAAAAGGAAACTGTCCACGCCCAGGTGTTCGGCCAGAACGACCTTTCCTGAAACATCTTCCCTGCCTTTTTCGCAAAGCCTTACATGTTCCGGCCTGATACCGAAATGAGCGGCTCCTGCACCGATTCCCCTGCCAGCAACCATGGTTCCATCCTTGAGTTCCACGCCTTTTTCGGATTGTCTGCACTCCAGTATATTCATGTTTGGTGAACCGATGAACCGGGCCACAAACAGGTTCTGGGGCCTTTCATAAAGTTCAAGCGGGGCACCCTGTTGCTGGATCCTTCCGTCCATGAATACCATTATCCTGTCGGCCAGGGTCATGGCTTCGACCTGGTCATGGGTAACATAGATCATTGTTTTTTTTAGTGTCTTTTGCAATTGAGCTATTTCAGCTCTCATGCTGACCCTTAGGGCCGCATCAAGATTTGACAAGGGTTCATCGAACAGGAAGGCACTTGGTTCCCGGGCAATGGCCCGCCCTATTGCCACCCGTTGTCGTTGCCCCCCGGAAAGTTCTGCGGGCTTGCGGTCAAGCAATGGTTCCAATTGCAAAATCTTGGCAACCCGCTCGACAATCTGATATCTTTCCCGCCTTGATTTTCCGGCAATTCTCAGGCCAAAACTCATATTGTCGCGAACATTCAAATGGGGATAAAGGGCGTAGGACTGAAAAACCATGGCCAGGTTCCTTTCCTGGGCCCTGAGGTGAGTTACATCCTGGCCATCTATTTTCATGGTTCCCGACGATATTTCCTCCAGGCCCGCAACAAGCCGCAGCATGGTTGATTTTCCACAACCCGACGGGCCGACAAAAACCACGAATTCCCCGTCATGTATTTCAAAGTCGACTCCCTTGATGACGTGAACCGGGCCGAATGACTTGTTTATGTTTATGGCTTTTATGTTTCCCATCTTGTTTTCCGGTTTCTGGTTCCATTGCAAGGACTGTCAGGTTGATCTGATTTCCCGGGGGGGAGCTGTTTTTATGGTTTGATTCATGCTGTTGCCATATCCATCGGGGTGGGGCTTTTCGCTCCATGGGGATGCAGCATGTAGATCAGCGATGCGGCTGACCATGCCTGGGGGCGGCAGCTTTCCACGTAGGGCAGGGGGGGGATGCCTGAATCCCGCCCATAGCCGCCCACCAGTTCCGGCAGTCGCAAATCATGCTGGGCAGCGGCCAGGTCGCCAAGGGCTTCCCTGACCAGGGAAAACGATTTCAATTGCCGGTAGCGGTAAAGGCCGGCCCCGAACAGGGCCGTGTCATGGGGCCAGACCGAGCCATTGTGATAGGAAAGCGGATTATAGCGCCTTTCCGTGCTTGCCAGGGTACGCAGACCCCAGCCTGACCACAGATCCTGCCTGAACATGCGTTCAACCAGCGGTTTTACCCGGTCTTTCCTGACTGCCCCTGCCCATAACAGGTGTCCCGGATTCGAAGAGACCACATCCAGTTTCCTGCCTTCCCTGTCAAGGGCCAGGGCATATGTCTGCTCTCTTTCCATCCAGAAATGGCGCTCGATGGCCTCCATGGTCGAATGGCAAAGTTCCATCAGTCTTTCAGATTTTTCCTCGGAACCGCCTGCCACCCGGTTAAGATATGCCCCGGCCGCAAAGGCGGCACTGGCATATCCCTGCACCTCGACGATCGCCAGCGCTCCCCGGCCCAGTGAGCCATCTCCATAGCTCATGGAATCATCGGAATCCTTCCAGCACTTGTTGATCAGGCCCTTGCCGTCAACGGCGCCCCTGTATCTCAAGAATCCCGTTTGATCCCGCTGCATTTCCATCCATTCCAGGGCGCTGCGCCAATTGTCCTCAAGTTCAATGGCAAGGTTGGTATCACCGCTCGTCTCGATATAATCCCAAAGAACCCTGAGGAACAGCGGTGTTGCATCAACGCTGCCAAAATAGGGACCAAAGGGCAGTTCCCCCATGCGTGACAGTTCGCCCTCGCGAAATTCGTGAAGTATTTTCCCCCTTTGCTCGTCATGAAATTCATCATTTTTCTGGCCCTGGTGAAGGGCCAGGAATTTAAGGACCCCCCGGGCCAGTTCCGGGGCCTCCCTTAGCAGGAACCAGGCGGTTATCAGCGAATCCCGGCCAAACATGGCCACGAAATTCGGGATTCCGGCGCTGATGCAGGTCCCGCTTCGGGTGGAAATGGCCAGGGTTTCAATATCAAGCCGGGCTTGTGCCAGGGGCGGTCCTTCCGGTTTTTTGTCTTTGCTTTCAAGGGATGCCCACCTGATCTTTGGCTCACGTGCATTCCGGGGGGTAATAGAAGACGAAAACCGTGCGCAGACAAGAATATTGTGTGTCTGGCCGGGAGATACTTCAATTTTCCTGCCTGGCAATGCGCCTTTTATGTGAATCAGGGTCTTTGACCTTACTCCATCCCCGGCTTCATATGAAAATTGAAATTCGTTGTCCCTTCTGCTGCTTCTGACGGGATTTTTTGGTATGTTGCGCCTTGTTCCCCGCAATTCGAATACATCGGCAAAATCCCCGTCAAATTCCAGTCCGGGAACGAAATGCCGGGTTTTCGCGCCGCTGTTCTGCAGTTTTATCTCGTCATCGAATCCGTCCGGCCGCAGCCTGATTTCCCTGCGGATCAGGAGCTGCTGTTCGTGGTTGGCAAACTGCGACCAGAATTGCACCAGGCCTGTTGATCCTTCCAGGGAATGTATCAGGTCAAACCCTTCCATGTTCCAGCCATAACTGCTCAGGTGACGGGTATCACGGAAAAAGAACCCCGATATTCCCGGGGAGTTCTTTTTGGCCATGCCGTTTATGTCCAGGACTGCATAACAGTGATCTGATTTCAGCGGGTGCATGGTTTTTTTCATTTCACACCTACCGATGTCTGGTTCTGCACTATGTAGCGCTGGAACAATATGAACATTATCAGCACCGGAACTATTGATATGAATGCCCCTGCCAGTACCAGGCTCCAGTCTCCCTGTCCGGCTCCGTAGGATTGGCGCAGGCTCAGCAGGCCCACCGGTACCGTCAATGCTCCCGGCGGGCTGGTTATGAGCACGAAGGGCCAGAAGAAATCGTTCCATGCCCCCTGAAAGGCCATGATGGCATTTACGATCAGGGCCGGTCTGGCATTGGGCAGCACCACCAGGAAGAACACCTGGAACCGGTTGGCCCCGTCCACCATGGCAGCTTCTTCTATTTCTCTTGGAAAGCTCTCAAAGAACTGTTTCATCAACAAGACATGGGCCGATGCTATGGCCACCACGATCACGCTGAAATTGGTATTGAGCAGTCCCAGATCACGAATTACCAGATAGTTGGAAATAAATGTCACCTGCACCGGTATGGTCATGGAAAATATCACAAACAGGAATATCAGCCTCAGGCCCCTGAATTGCATGCGCGCCAGCGCATACCCGGCCAGCGATGAAAGCACGATCATCAGTGCCACCCGGCCAATGGCAATGAAAAAACTGTTGCCCATCCACTTGAAGAACAGTCTTTCCCCACTGGCCAGGTCCACCGTTTCATTTATCACCCGCCGGTAGGAATTGAAGATCAGGCCCAGTATTCCAGGAGTTATGTTGTTCCAGCTGGCCACCCGGCCGCGCCGTTCCATCTTTGTTACGGGAATGGTTGAATCTGTCAGTATCTGGGAGCGGGGAGCCTGGGCGGTGAACGGCATTCTTTCCACTTTCGTGTTTTCCCCGGCCCCTGGATCGTAAAAAATGCGATAATCAAAGGTTCTTGCCAGGTATGTCCGGATTTCTCCCGTTTCCTTGTCGGCTGCCCGATACTGGCTGTCACTGGTTGCCACCAGTTCTATTACGGCATAATCGGCGGCAAAGGTGGTTGTTATGGCCGCCGCCAGGCCGCTTCCCGGCTTGCGGCGCGGTACCTCGACCTCCGGCTCCACCAGCTTCTCCCCGGCGGGAACCGCATAGGTAAGGGAAAACCTGACATCGGCGCCGGGGGCAAAGCCGCCCCACCACGGATCCCCGGCCCCCTGCCGGCCCAGGTCGGCGGCACTGATCCAGACGGTGGGCATGATCTGGGGAAATATGAATCGGAACGGGTTCTCCAGCGGATCTTCCTTGAGGCTGGCCGCAAAGGCAATTGCAAAGGTGCCCAGCAGCACCGTGCCAAGCCCGATGAAAACCAGATATATCCCTGTCTCTTA
>WFPQ01000287.1 GCA_015487515.1 Hyphomicrobiales bacterium
GATGCTGTGGGGATCCAACGTGCCCCAGACCCGCACGCCGGATGCACACTTTTATACGGAAGCCCGCTACAAGGGCACGAAGTCGGTGGTGGTTTCCCCGGATTATTCGGAAGCGGCCAAGTTCTCGGACATGTGGCTGAACCCGAAGGCGGGAACCGATGCGGCCCTGGCCATGGCAATGGGTCACGTGATCCTGCGCGAATATCACCTGGACCGGCAGGCCGAATATTTCGAGGATTACTGCCGAAAGTATACCGATATGCCCATGCTGGTCAGACTGGTGAAAAAAAACGGACATCATGTTCCGGACCGGCTGCTCAGGGCCTCGGACTTTGCCCAGAACCTGAATGAGAAAAACAACCCGGAATGGAAGACCGTGGCCCTTGACGGCAATAGCGGCAAGATAGTCACTCCCCGGGGATCCATAGGATTCAGGTGGGGAGAGGACGGAAAATGGAACCTTGAAGAAAAGGACGGAAAGGGAAAGGAAACAAGGCTCAAGCTTTCCTTCATCCTTGACGAGGACCACGATACGGTCGCAGAAGTGGCGTTCCCCTATTTCGGCAATCGCGAACATGACCATTTCGAAGGGGACGGACATGACAGCATCCTGGTGCGTTCGGTTCCGGCCAGGCAGGTAAAACTGTCGGACGGAGAAGCAATGGTTGCCACCGTATTCGATCTGTTTGCGGCCAATTACGGGCTGGACCGGGGGCTGGGAAGCCAGAACGTTGCCAGGTCCTTTGAAGATGATGTGCCCTATACCCCGGCCTGGGCCGAAAAGATCACCGGGGTTCCGGCCAAGAAGATCATCGCCGTAGCCCGGGAATTTGCAGACAATGCGGAAAAGACCAGCGGGCGGTCCATGGTGATTCTTGGGGCCGGCCTCAATCACTGGTACCACATGGACATGAATTACCGCTCCATCATGAACCTGCTGATCATGTGCGGGTGCGTGGGCCAGTCGGGGGGCGGCTGGAGCCATTATGTGGGGCAGGAAAAGCTCAGACCCCAGACCGGATGGCTGCCACTGGCGTTCGGGCTGGACTGGGCACGTCCTCCAAGACACATGAATTCGACTTCGGCCTTTTATGCCCATACCGATCAGTGGCGCTATGAAACCCTGAACGTCTCCGAAATCCTCTCCCCGACCGCCCCGGACGGGGACTGGGACTCCACCCTGATAGATTACAACGTGCGCTCGGAGCGCATGGGATGGCTGCCTTCGGCCCCCCAGCTGAAGACCAACCCGCTGGAAATTGCCGCTGCGGCCAAAAAGGCCAGAAAAGAGCCAAAGGACTATGTGGCCGAACAATTGAAATCCGGAAAACTGGAAATGAGCTGCCAGGACCCGGATGATGAGGCCAACTGGCCGCGAAACCTGTTCGTGTGGCGCTCCAACCTGCTGGGCTCCTCGGGCAAGGGCCATGAATATTTCCTGAAACACCTGCTGGGAACAACCCATGGGGTGATGGGCAAGGACCTTGGTGAAGAGGGGCGACAGCGCTCAAGGGAAGTGAAATGGCACGACAAGGCGCCGGAAGGCAAGCTGGACCTGCTGGTTACCCTTGATTTCCGCATGTCAACCACCTGCGTCTATTCGGATATCGTTCTGCCCACCGCCACCTGGTACGAAAAGAACGACCTGAACACCTCGGACATGCATCCGTTCATTCACCCCCTGTCTTCGGCGGCAGACCCGGCCTGGGAATCCCGGTCCGACTGGGAAATCTTCAAGGGGCTGGCCAAAAAATTCTCCGAAGTGGCCCCCGAAGTGCTGGGAGTCGAACAGGACACCGTCCTGGTGCCCATATTGCACGATACGCCGGGTGAAATTGCCCAGCCCTTTGACGTCAAGGACTGGAAACGGGGAGAAGTCGAACCCATTCCGGGAAAAACCATGCCGGGCGTCGTGGTGGTGGAGCGGGATTACCCCAATCTCTACAAGCGCTTCACCGCCCTTGGTCCATTGATGGAAAAGCTGGGCAACGGAGGCAAGGGCATCGCATGGGATACCTCCCGTGAAGTTGAGGCCCTGGGCAGGCTCTCGGGAGTTGTGAGCGAAGAGGGCGTGACAAAGGGCATGCCAAGAATAGAAAGCGACATCGAGGCCAGCGAAGTTGTGTTGATGCTGGCCCCGGAAACCAACGGAGAAGTGGCGGTAAAAGCCTGGGAGGCCCTATCAAAGGCCACCGGGCTGGATCACACCCACCTGGCACTGCCCAAGGAAGAGGAAAAGATCCGCTTCCGCGACGTGGTGGCACAGCCGCGCAAGATCATTTCCTCCCCCACCTGGTCGGGGCTGGAAAGCGAAAAGGTATGCTATAATGCCTGCTATACCAATGTGCACGAGCTTATACCGTGGCGCACCCTCAGCGGACGCCAGCAACTCTACCAGGATCACTTGTGGATGCGGGCATTCGGCGAGGCGTTCTGCGTCTACAGGCCTCCCATAGACACCAAGTCAATTGGACCCGAAACAGAGGCAAGGGACAATGGCAACAGGCAGATCGTGCTCAACTTCATAACCCCGCACCAGAAATGGGGCATCCATTCCACCTATTCGGACAATTTGCTGATGCTGACCCTGAACCGGGGCGGACCGGTGGTCTGGCTGTCGGAAAATGACGCGGCCAGGGCAGGCATCGTCGATAATGACTGGGTGGAGGCCTATAATTCCAACGGGGCGCTGGTGGCGCGGGCCGTGGTATCGCAACGCATGAAGGATGGCACCCTGTTCATGTATCACGCCCAGGAAAAGATCGTTAACACCCCGGGGGCCGAAACCACCGGCAATCGCGGGGGCATCCACAACTCGGTAACCCGGGCCATAACCAAGCCAACACACATGATCGGCGGCTATGCCCAGCAGTCCTACGGGTTCAACTATTACGGGACCGTAGGTTCCAACCGCGACGAGTTCGTCGTGGTGCGCAAGATGGAAAAAATAGACTGGCTTGAAAAACCGCTGGCCGCAAAAGAAGAGGTGGGATCATGAAAATCCGTGCTCAAATCGGAATGGTACTGAACCTGGACAAGTGCATCGGCTGCCACACCTGTTCCGTTACCTGCAAGAACGTATGGACCAACCGGGAGGGAGTGGAATATGCCTGGTTCAACAATGTGGAAACCAAGCCCGGGGTCGGCTTCCCCAGGGAGTGGGAAAACCAGGACAGGTGGAACGGGGGTTGGGTCCGCAATGCAAACGGCAGAATACAGCCGAAAATGGGACCGAAATGGAGAATACTGGCAAAGATCTTTGCCAACCCGGACCTGCCCGAAATAGACGATTATTACGAGCCTTTCGATTTCGACTACGGGCATCTGCAAAAGGCGGGAGAAGTGGAAGCATTCCCGACCGCCCGTCCGCGCTCCAGGATCACCGGACAGCGCATGGAAAAAATCGAATGGGGACCGAACTGGGAAGAAATCCTGGGGGGAGAGTTCTCCTCGCGCTCAAAGGACTACAATTTCAAGGATGTGGAGAAGGAAATATATGGCAGCTACGAAAATACCTTCATGATGTACCTGCCGCGCCTTTGCGAACACTGCCTGAACCCGACCTGCGTGGCCGCCTGCCCGGCCGGGGCCATCTACAAGCGCGAAGATGACGGCATCGTGCTGGTGGACCAGGAAAAATGCCGGGGATGGCGCATGTGCGTTTCCGGTTGCCCCTATAAAAAAATCTATTACAACTGGTCCTCCGGAAAATCGGAAAAATGCACCTTCTGCTTTCCGCGCATCGAGGCGGGAGAACCAACCGTCTGTTCGGAAACCTGCGTGGGGCGCATAAGATATCTGGGCGTGCTGCTCTATGATGCGGACAGGATCGAAGAGGCCGCCTCTACACAGGATGAACAGGACCTCTATGAAAAACAGCTCTCCCTGTTTCTCGATCCCAATGATCCCGAAATAATAGAAAGGGCAAGCAACCAGGGCATTCCGATGGACTGGATCAGGGCAGCGCAGAAATCGCCCGTCTACAAGATGGCCATGGACTGGAAGGTGGCCTTCCCGCTGCATCCGGAATATCGCACCCTGCCCATGGTCTGGTACGTACCCCCGCTCTCCCCCCTGCAATCGGCCGCCGAAGCGGGCAAAATGGGCTGGGACGGAGAACTGCCGGATGTGAAATCCATGCGCATTCCGGTTCGCTACCTGTCCAATCTCTTGACCGCAGGCAAGGACGAGCCGGTCATAGCGGGGCTGGAACGCATGCTGGCCATGCGCTCCTACATGCGCTCCAAGACCGTGGACGGGGTGATCAACGAGGCAGTGGCAGAACGGGTCGGCATGACCCCCCTGATGATAGAGGAAATGTACCAGACAATGGCCATTGCCAATTACGAGGATCGTTTTGTCATTCCCACCACCCACCGCGAACTGGGAGAAGATAGCTATGACTTAAGGGGATCGTGCGGATTTACCTTTGGCAATGGATGCTCGGGCGGCACTTCGGAGCTTGACCTGTTCGGGGCAAAAAAAACCAGAACCACCCAGACCCCGACCGATTTCATAAGGAGTTGAGGCCATGCAGATCACCCTGAAGATAATTTCGGCCATTCTTTCCTACCCTTCCGAAGAACTTTTGGGGGCAAGGGAAGAACTGCTCGGGGCCCTTGAAAGGGATGATGGCGTGTCGGACAATGTCAGGTCCGTACTGGGGGAACTGATTTGCGACATCTGTTCCCACGACATATATGACGCCCAGGAACGCTATACCCTGCTGTTCGACCGTACCCGCACCAATTCGCTGCACCTGTTCGAGCACGTGCACGGGGAAAGCCGGGACCGGGGCCAGGCCATGGTCGACCTGGCGGTGATGTACGAGTCTGAAGGGTTCGAAATTCAGGCAAAGGAACTGCCGGACTTTATCCCCGTATTTCTTGAATATCTGTCAACCCAGTCCAGCGAGGAAATCAGCAGCCTGCTGGAGCAGACGCTGCACATAATTGTGGCGCTGCGCCAGAGGCTGCAACAGCGCAAAAGCATCTATGCCAACGCGTTCATGGCCATCGAGGAAATGGCCGGAACCGGACCGGACATGGAAGCGCTCAACCAGATACTGGCCGAAAGCGAGGACGACCCCGACGATCTGAAGGCACTGGATGAAATCTGGGAAGAAGAGGCAGTGACCTTCGGGGCCGGCAAGGGAGCCGATGTCTGCGGTCCCGACCGGCTGCGGGCCCAGATGAGAGCCCACAACCGCCGCCCCGACGACATAACCGGAAAAAACAGCATAGCCGCCGGAGCCACGGCCCGGACGGTCCAAATCAACGGAGAACACTGAAATGGCCGAGTTCCTGAACAGCTTAATTTTCGGCATATATCCCTATATCGCCCTGGCGATCCTCATCGTGGGGTCGGTGGTGCGCTATGACAAGGACCCCTACACCTGGAAAACCGGATCATCACAGCTCCTGCGCAGGAAACAGCTGATAGCGGGCTCGCTGATGTTCCATGGCGGAGTTCTGGCCATATTCGTTGGCCATTTCGTCGGACTTCTGACACCCCTCTGGGTCTGGGAAGTGATCGGCCTTTCTTCGAGCGCCAAGCAGATTATTGCCATGAGCGCCGGCGGCGTGGCCGGAGCCTTTGGAATAGCCGGGGCAACCCTGCTGATTCACCGCCGGTTCTTTGATCCCAGAATCCGGGCCACCTCGAATTTTGCCGACAATGCGATAATATTGATCCTGTGGCTGCAATTCGCCCTGGGGCTGAGCACCATTCTTGTTTCGGTGCAGCATCTGGACGGCAAGGAAATGCTAAAGTTCGTGGCCTGGACCCAGGGCATCGTGACCTTCAACCCGGATGCGGCAGACTATATCCTTGACGTGTCCCCGGTCTACAAGGCCCACATATTCCTGGGCCTCACCATATTCGTCATCTTTCCCTTCACCCGGCTGGTACACATGCTGTCGGCACCGATCCGCTATATCTGGCGGCCCGGATACCAGATAGTGCGCACCAAGCGCGACGTGCCACCGGCAGAATAACGAACTGACAGGCAGATTCGGATCATGAAAAATTCAGCAGACATCGAATCGGGTGTTCTTCCCAAAGGCAAGGTAAAAGTCCCACACCCTCCAGAGCCAGAAGGAAGAACACCCGTCCGGGTGAACGGCATCGAAATCGGTGAAGAGGAAATTCGGAGCGAAATGCAAAATCACCGGGCCAGCAATCCGGAACAGGCAAGGGAAATGGCCATTCGGGCGCTGGTGGTGCGCGAACTGCTGGTGCAGGAAGCAGCAGCAGAAAACATCGTGGCCGAACCCAGAATCCTGGGGGATGGCTTGAAGGAAATCGAAGCGGATGCGGCCATAAGGGCCCTGCTGGATGAACAGGTTTCAACTCCAAGGGCCGATGAGGCCGCATGCCGGCGCTATTATGACAGCCACAGGGAAAAGTTCAGTTCCCAGACAATTTATGAGGCAAGACATATCCTGATTGCAGCCACCCCTAGCAATGAAGAAAGACGAAAGGAAGCCAGGAAAACCGCCAGCATGATCATAAAGAAGCTGCAGGACAATCCCGGGATTTTCCCGGAACTGGCCAAAACCCATTCGGCCTGCCCATCAAAACAGCAGGGGGGAAACCTGGGGCAACTGGGCAAGGGAGCAACGGTTGCCGAATTTGAAACCGTATTGTTCCAGATGGATGAGGGGCAGCTATGGCCGGTCCCGGTGCCGACCCAGTTTGGCTATCACGTGATAAGGCTGGACAAGATCATTCAGGGGGAGCAATTGCCCTTTGAGGCAGCAAGGCAGAAAATCGCGGCATGGCTGGAAGCCTCGAGCTGGAGCAGGGCCGTGGCCCAGTATATTTCCATCCTGGCCGGCAAGGCGGATATCCAGGGTTTTGACATGGAAGGGGCCCGCACGCCCCTGGTGCAGTAACAAGAACAAGGGCCGCATCAGGCAACGAACCCGGGATCGTGCGGCCCAGACCGTTTTCACTGATTTTTCAGGAGGCTCAGAAGGCCATGGTCAATCCCAGTCTGCCGGGTATTCCGGGAGCGGGCTTTGCTGAAAGGCCCACCGTGCCGTTTTTTGCGCCATATTCCTTGTCGCAGGCATCCATGGCATTTACTGCGCATTCGATGGGATGATCGCCCTGATTGCAGATAGTGATGACGCGATTATAGCATTTGCTGAGCGGTGTTTCACCCAGGGCAGCAATGGCGTTGCCCGAAGAAACAAGGGTGAGAGATACAACGACAATGGCAAAGGCGGAGCGGGAAAATGTTGTCCTGGTCATTGAAAATTTTCTTTGTATCCAGATGAAATCAAGTTCTGGACCCTGGAAAAAAAGCAGGTTCAGGGCCGCAGGACAAAGATATATCAATGCAGATGAACCCGGCTTCAGCAGGCCGTTAATCCCCGGTTCATGCCGGATACCAAAAACCGCAGGGTTTCTTCGTCAACCGGGTTCACGCATGGGAAGGTCCGGGAAAATCATTTCCAGCAGGGCAGCCCGGTCCGCATGGTCCTTAAGGGCAGAATTGTCGTTGAGCATGATGCCCACATAACCGTGAATTATGGACCAGACAAGAATCTCGTTGCCCTCGGGCCCGGCCCGGCCGGGAAGCAGGGGGGCACTGACCTCACGCAGGATCTCATAGGAAGCCTCCGCGGCGCGGCTGAATTCCATGTCATCGGCGGACTTTTCGAAACCGCCGAACATCAGGTGAAACATGGAAGGGTTCTGAAAGGCAAAATTCATGTAACCCCTGCAGGCGGCAAGAAGCATGGCCCGCGGATCACTGGCATCTGCCAATTCGATCTGCTCACGCATCATGGCAGCAAATTTGAGGTGACCGCGGGCAATGACCGCCGTGCGCAAATCGGCAAGGGTGGCAAAATGATGGGCCGGGGCCGCATGGCTGACCCCGGCCCGGGCCGCCACCTTGCGTATGGAAAGCGCCGAGGCCCCGTGCTCGCTGACCAGATCAACCCCGGCATCGATCAGGGCAGCGCGCAAATCCCCATGGTGGTGGGAACGCTTTCCTGCACCATGACCCCCGGGCTCACGGGAACTTTTGGACTTGCCGGAATTTCTGGATTCGCGATCGCCGATATTCGTTTTTCCGTTTGTTTTTCTCGTTGTCACGTTGTTTTTCTCGTTACCACGCGGGCAGCATATATCCCTGCTTGACAGTGTCAAGTTTTTCTGCAATCTTGACACTGTCAACTTAACCTTGCGACCTGTTAACCTTGCGACCTGGCACGAAAAATTCTGATATCAGAACCCGATCCTGCAAGAAAACCCTAATCAGGAAAGCCCGATCATGACCCTTTCGCGTTTCAATTACCTGGCAGCTGTCGTTTTGAGCATGCTGGTTGCCCTGGTTTCCTATCGCTTTCTGGCGCTGGGGCTCGATGATGCGTTTCCCGATTTCAAGGACCATATTGCCTTGCGCAATCTTGCCTTTGTGGCCCATGTCAGCGCCTCCCCGGTTGCGCTGTTTATCGGTGCCTTGCAGTTCTTCCCCAGGATGAGGGCCAGGCGCCCAGCCTTGCATCGCTGGCTGGGCAGGATTTATGGGGTTTCGGTCCTGATTGGCGGAATTTCCGGCTTCTGGCTGGCGCTGGGGGCGGTCGGCGGACCGATCGCCTCGGCCGGGTTCGGCCTGCTGGCAATTGCCTGGGTGTTTAGCACCGCGCAGGCGATCCGCCTGGCAATGGCGGGCAGTTTCATGGAACATCGCGAGTGGATGATCCGCTCGTTTGCCCTGACATTTGCCGCCGTTACCCTGCGACTTTTGCTGGTCGGCTTCATGGTGGCGGGATTCGAATACGGACCGGCCACCGTTTATATCGCCTGGCTGTGCTGGGTGCCAAACCTGATATTTGCCCAGTGGTGGATCAGCAGGACAAGAAACGGAAACGCCGGAACAAGAGCCGCAAACGCCTGAAAAACAGACCAGTATCTCAGGTGAACTTGCGAAACAGGCGGGTGCGGTCAAACAGTTCTTCAAGGGTCCGCATGCGTTCCTTCGTGCTTTCCCAGTTCCGCCCCTGGACCTCGGCAATTATGGCCTCGAGCAAGAGCATGATGACCACCGAACTGTCCCAGGCCGAGGGAACCTCGATATGGCAGTTGAACTTGTGGGAAGCCACCTTTGAAACCGGCGAACCCCACTGGTCGGTGAACAGCACGATCTCAACCCCGCGCTCATGGGTCATTTCCGCCAGCCTTCTAAGGTCGTTCTCGTAACGGCGGACATCAAATATCACCAGCACATCCCCCGGTTTCATGTCCAGTATATAGTGAGGCCAGGCGTTGGAATTGGAGGTCATGTGGGTGACGCCGGGACGGGCAACCTGGATATGGGTGAACAGGTATTCGGCCAGCGAACGGGATATCCTGCCTCCCACGATATGCAGAGGTTTCTGGCCATCGGCCAGAAGGCTGCAAACCAGTTCGAACTTCTCACTGCTTATGCGGGCAAAGGTCTGACGTATGTTTTGCGATACGCTTTCAGAAAAACGGTTCAGAATATGGGTGCCCGGGGTGTTTTGTGCCCAGTTTTCGTGCTTTGCAATCGGGCTGGAAAGAGTGGCACTGACCTCGGCACGCAGGGCCTGCTGAAACTGGGGAAAACCGTCAAAACCCAGCTTTTGCACGAGGCGGGCCACCGTGGGGGTCGAAACACCGGAACGCTGGGCAAGCTCGGTGATGCTGCCAAGGGCCGAGGCAGGGTAGTTTTCCATCAGGACATGGGCCAATTGCTTTTCGGCCCTGGTCAGGTCATCAATGCGCTTTTGCAACTGGCTCTGTATGGATAAGAATGAACTGCCCACGCAACTGTTCCCTGATATTTCAACTGTTCCCTGATATTTACTGCATGTCTGCCCCACCGAAACAGGCCCGGTGGCAGCGGTCCGGCCACATGATAGTCCATCCTCACGAAAATGAAAACCAATTAACAGACCCGCTAAACATGAATAATAGTTTACACGAATCCCAGGCCCGAGTGAGCGAACAGGCCACAAAAGAACAGCCATAAAGGCAGGCCCCGCATCCGGGAAGGCAAAACGCATCCTTTTACACACAGGAAAATCGTCAAGGCCAGGCTTTTCATTGGCTGCCGTGGCAATTTCATCAAGGACGGCAACTGAATGAACCTTGTGAAAAAATGAAAATTTATTGACAGACATGCTCCATATGAACAATAGTTTACATATGCACGTGACCAGGCCATTCAGTTCGGAAAATGACAAGCCTTCGCTCCTGGAGCCGGGCGAAGAGCCATGCGCGATATCAAACCGGAATGGCGAGGGAGGGATGATTCTGGTTTGCGAGCATGCATCATCTTACATACCGCAATATTTCAATGGCCTGGGACTGGCAGATGATATCAGAAAAAGTCACATAGCCTGGGACCCGGGTGCCCTTGAACTGGCAAAATGCCTCAGCAGTGCCTTTGACGCACCACTGGTCCATTCAAGGATCTCCCGGCTGGTATATGACTGCAACCGGGAAATCGGCAATCCTTCGGCCATGACTAAAAAAAGCGAGTTGTTTGAAGTACCCGGAAACATGGGCATTGGCCCCGACGAGGCAAAAGCCCGCATCAGCCAGATATATTCACCGTTCGCAAATGCCCTTGAAAAGACCATAAAGCAAAAAAAATCCCGCCATGAAAGCTTGC
Source organism: Hyphomicrobiales bacterium (assembly GCA_015487515.1). GTDB lineage: Bacteria > Pseudomonadota > Alphaproteobacteria > Rhizobiales > Devosiaceae > DROE01. Next base: position 10,655 of record WFPQ01000287.1, read on the forward strand.
AGATACCCGACCCGCTGCTGGTGACCGTTCACAGTTTTACCCCGGTTTACTTCGGCAAGAAACGGGATGTGGAGATCGGGATACTGCATTCAACGGACCGGCGTCTTGCCGATGAAATGCTGAAACTGGCCCCGATGTTCGGTGAAATCAGGATAGAGCGCAACCAGCCCTATGGACCACAGGACGGGGTGACCCATACCCTTGAGGCCCATGGCATAAAGAACGGAATTGCCAACGTCATGATCGAGGTGCGCAACGACCTGTTGGAAAATGCGGCAGGAGTTACAAGAATTTGTGAGGTTCTTTTCAAGCTGATTTCCCTGTCCCAACCTGAAATCAGCACTTCAATGGCGGAGGAAAAACAATCGGGGGAGCAACAATAATGCTGAAATTTGCTCGTGCCTATGTGCGTGGCATCAACAGTATGAACCGTTTCATCGGGCGCATGACCATGTATCTGATCTTTGCCATGATGGCGGTCCTGCTTTATTCGGTAATCTCGAAAAACTTCTTTGTTCCATCAAAGATGACCCTTGAAATAGCCCAGTTTCTAATGGTGGCCTATTTCCTGCTCGGGGGGCCCTATTCCATGCAGACGGGAGATCACGTGCGCATGGATCTGCTTTACGGAAGCTGGTCGGACAGAACCAGGGCCGCCGTCGATTCGATAATGGTGATATTCCTCATGGTCTACCTGGTGGTGCTGCTTTATGGCGCCCTTGGCTCCACCGCCTACTCCCTTGGCTATTTCGGAACTGCTCCCCTTGAATTCTGGGGATCGCTGATAAGCGCCCTCTTTACGGGCGGCATCGAGGCGGCAGCCGACAAGATCGGCTTCCTGGAGCGCACCCCAACCGCATGGCGCCCCTACATGTGGCCAATAAAGACCGTGATGACCATCGGGGTGTTCCTGATGCTGTTGCAGGCAATTTCGGTATGGATGCAGGATATCGCAAGGCTTAAAGGGGTAGAGCTCTGATGAGTTACGAAGTCATTGCCCTGCTCATGTTCACCTCCATGATGCTGATGCTGATGACCGGGCAGCGGGTCTTTGGCGCCATTGGCGCGGTTGCGGCCATAGCATCCCTGACCCTGTGGGGGGTCGGCGGTTCTGAAATTTCATTCGGGGCCGCCATGAAACTGATGAAATGGTATCCCCTGCTCACCCTGCCCCTGTTCATCTACATGGGCTACATTCTGGCCGAAAGCGGCATTGCCGACGATCTTTACCGGATGTTTCACGTCTGGATGGGCGGTCTGCGGGGCGGGCTGGCCATTGGCACCATCTTGCTGATGGTGGTGATCTCGGCCATGAACGGGCTAAGTGTTGCCGGAATGGCGATCGGCACCACCATTGCCCTGCCCGAACTGCTGAAACGGGGATATGACAAGATCATGGTGACCGGGGTAATCCAGGCCGGCAGTTCGCTTGGAATCCTGGTGCCGCCCAGTGTCGTGCTGGTGCTTTACGGCATGATAGCCCGCCAGCCGGTGGGCCAGTTGTGGCTGGCCGGGGCCCTGCCGGGACTGATGATGGCCTCGCTGTTCATCATCTATATCATAGTGCGATGCAAGGCCCAGCCCGAGCTCGGACCGGCCCTGCCGCTGAAAGAACGCCAGATGCCCATGAAGGAAAAGCTCAAGCTTTTGCGGGCCGGACTGCTGCCCCTGTTCATTTTCATGATGATGACCGGCCTGTTTCTGATGGGCATAACCTCGCTGGTGGAAAGCTCGGCCGTTGGCGCCCTGGCCGCCACCTTTGCCGCCCTGGTCAAGGGACGCCTGAATGCAAGGGTGATGGAGGAAACCGTGCGCAAGACCCTTGGCATATCCTGCATGTTCATGTGGATAATACTTGCTGCCCTGGCTTTTGGCGCCGTGTTCGACGGGCTTGGAGCCGTAAAGGCAATCGAGGGCTTCTTCATAGGACAACTGGCGCTGGGCCCCTGGGAAATCCTGATAATAATGCAGCTCTCGTTCCTGCTGATGGGAACTTTCCTGGATGATACGGCAATGCTGGTCATAGTTGCCCCGCTCTATATCCCGCTGGTGGATCTGCTGGGGTTCAATTTGATCTGGTACGGGGTTCTTTATACAATAACTTCACAGATCGCCTACATGACACCCCCGTTCGGGTACAACCTGTTCCTGATGCGGGCAATGGCACCAAAAGAAGTGTCTTTAATGGATATTTACCGCTCGATTATTCCATTCGTTGGCGTGATGATTTTAGCATTGGTTCTGGTGATGGTTTTTCCCCAGATAGCCCTGTGGCTGCCGGAAATGGTTTATTCGAGATAACAAAGCAAACCTACCAAAAGGAGGACTAACCATGACTAACAGACGCAATTTCCTGAAAAAGGCAGGTGCTGCCGGGGCAACGGGGGCAGCAGTGCTTTCGGCTCCGGCCGTCCATGCCCAGTCGATGATAAAATGGCGCATGCAGACATATGCAGGGCCCGCCCTTGCCGCCCATGTCGTCAAGCCGGCAATCGACGCCTTCAACAGGGCGGCGAACGGAGAAATGGAAATCGAACTGTTCTTTGCCGACCAGCTGGTGCCCACATCAGAACTGTTCCGCGCCATGCAGCGCGGCACCCTTGATGCGGTGCAATCGGATGATGACTCCATGGCCTCGCCAACCGAAGTTACCGTCTTTGGCGGCTACTTCCCCTTTGCCAGCCGCTATTCGCTGGATGTGCCCGTATTGTTCAACCAGTACGGGCTGGGCGAAATCTGGGCAGAAGAATATGCCAAGGTGGGTGTCAAGCACATTTCCGCCGGCTCCTGGGATCCTGCCCATTTTGCCACGGTTGAACCGATCCGTTCCCTTGACGACCTCAAGGGCAAGCGGGTGTTCACCTTCCCCACCGCCGGACGCTTCATGAGCCAGTTCGGAGTGGTTCCGGTAACCCTGCCCTGGGAAGACATAGAGGTTGCCGTGCAAACCGGCGAACTGGATGGCATCGCATGGTCCGGCATAACGGAAGACTATACGGTGGGCTGGGCAGACGTGACCAACTACTTCCTGACCAACAACATATCAGGGGCGTGGATCGGTTCGTTCTTTGCCAACATGGACCGCTATAACGAACTGCCGGAACATCTGCAGACCATGCTCAAGCTGGCCATGGACAGCTCCCATTATTATCGCCAGTGGTGGTACTGGGGCGGTGAAGCCGACCTCAGGGTCAATGGCACCAAGATGGAACTGACCTCCATCCCGGACGAAGAATGGGCCCAGGTCGAAAATGCCGCCAGGGTATTCTGGGATGAAATAGCCCAGGAAAGCGAAACCAAGGCCAAGGTGGTCCAGATATTCAAGGACTACAATGA
>WFPQ01000288.1 GCA_015487515.1 Hyphomicrobiales bacterium
GGCGTGTCATGTCCTGCTGTTCCAAAAAATAGGCGGCATGGCTTTCGCGCTCGGCAAAAATCGCCACCAGTACATTTGCACCGGTAACCTGGTCACGCTGGGATGACTGCACGTGAATGACAGCCCGCTGAATGACCCGTTGAAAGGCGGCAGTATAACGTGTTTCCTTTACGTCATGGCCCTTGACGCTTTCAAGTTCCTCGTCCAGGAACCTGATCAGGTTGCGCCGCAGGTCCATGAGGTGAACCTCGCAACCGCTCATGACCAGAAGGGCATCCCTGTCATCCATGAGGGCCAGCAGCAGATGCTCAAGGGTCGCAAACTCGTGGTTGCGCTCACGGGCAAAATTCAATGCATTGTGCAGGGTCTTTTCAAGTCCGGGAGAGAATGAGGGCATAAAACCGTTCCTGTTATTTTTATTTTTTTTCCATGACACATTGCAGGGGATGTTGGCTTTTTTGCGCCGCATCCATTACCAGCATGACCTTTGTCTCGGCCACTTCGTATGGGAAAACCCCGCATTCTCCGATCCCGTTGACATGGACATGCATCATGATCTTGTGAGCCTCTTCACTGCTCTTGTTGAAAATATCCATCAGGATGACCACCACGAAATCCTGGGGGGTGAAATCATCATTGAGCAGCAATACCCGGTAAAGATTCGGGCGCCTGGTTTTTGAACGCACCCTGGTTGCCAGTCCTATTCCAGACTTGCCGTCCCCGTCGTTCTGTCCACCTTCCAGATCATCACCGCCAGAACCCATGGTGGCGGAATGCATATTCCTGCCGGTCTGACCGGGCATGGTGTACGGGAAGAAAGGTCTTTTGTAGTTCATAAAAGTTTACCCGATTTGGTGCAAGCTAACATTACAGGCCATTATGTAGGATTATTGATGGCTTTGTTAAGAGCAAAAATCATCAAGGTATCGTCAGGTCAGGCAGCCTGAAGAAGGTTCAGGATTCCTGAAAAAAATATCTGGATTTTTACATGTTCGTAACGCCGCTGCCTTATCGTGAAACCCATTAACAGGGGCGAGCGTTTCTCTGGTGCGCTTTTCCTGAAAGTTTCGTGTGCGGACATGCGTATCTGTCCGGTCAGTTGAGTTGGAGTAAGGGCCTTTGTCCTGCAAAGCCGTTTCACGACAAGCCGCCTTGGGCCTGTACGAAAGACATGCACGCTTTCTTGTCATTGTAATGCTTGTCGTTGCCAGCATCCTTTCGCTATGGACAACCGGAGCCAGGGCCGATGTTCCCCGGGCCTATGCGGGAATAGTGGTCGATGCAAAGACCGGGAACACCCTTTATTCCTACGCGGCGGATTCTCTGCGTTACCCGGCCTCGATCACCAAGGTCATGACCCTTTATATACTGTTTCAGGAATTAAAGGCGGGGCGCATGAGCATGTCGAGCCGGCTCAATGTTTCAAGGTACGCGACCCAGGCCGTACCCACCAAGCTGGGCTTGAGGGCCGGAAGCACCATAAAGGTCGAAGACGCCATAAAGGCCCTGATAATTGTTTCGGCCAATGACGTTGCCCGGGTGGTGGCCGAAAACATATCGGGCAGTGAAAGCGAATTTGCCAGGCGCATGACCATGACCGCCCGGGCCCTTGGAATGGCCCGCACCACCTATGCCAACGCCTCAGGTCTGCCCAACAGCCGGCAGGTGACCACGGCCCGCGACCAGGCCCGGCTCGGCATGGCAATATTTCAGCATTTCCCCGAATATTACGATTATTTTCAAAAACGCAGCTTCAGATATGCCGGGCGCACCTATGGTTCGTACAATCGCCTGCTGGGCCAAAATGGGGTTGACGGCATCAAGACCGGATATATCCGTGCCTCCGGCTACAACCTTTTGACTGCCGCCAGAAAAGACGGGCGCCACATCGTCGTCGTCGGGATGGGCTTTGATACCGGAGCGGCCCGCAATGCCAAGGTAAGAAGCCTGATCAGAACATATATGGGCAAGGCCAGGAGCGGCAGCTATTGGCGCCAGGCCTCCATTCCACGGGTTGGACCCCAGGGCAATCCCATCAATTACGCAGTGGCCCAGAACAGGCCCGTAATACCCGCCCCCCGACCCCCGCAACGGGATAACGGGCAGGAGACGCCGGATACCGCAATAGTTCCAAGACCCCAGGTCAATCCCGCAAACCGCAATGACCAGGAAACCGTCATGGTCGCCAATGCCCCGACCCCGGCTCCCCCCATTTCCGATCGCTCAACTGCCATAGTCACGACCTCGCTGCCCCCTGCGCTAATTCCGCAAAATGCCGTTCAGGCCGCAACGATAACGGCCAATGGTTCCCTGCAGTCTCAAAGAACCC
>WFPQ01000289.1 GCA_015487515.1 Hyphomicrobiales bacterium
GAACTGGCCAGCAGGCTTTTTCCGACGGCGGCACCGGCCGCAAGGGCAAAGGCGGCCTCCACCCTTGGATATTCCCGGTTTCTTTCTCCAAAGCTGGAACAACTGGTGGTGGCCAACATCGGAGACGATCTGCTTTCATACCTGGAAGAAGCCCCGGCCCTTTCGGAACAGACCATGGTTGGAATGATAAGCACGGCCGATACCAGGGTCTGTGCCGTTCTGGCGGGGCGGGATGATGTTCCGAACGTGGCGCTGGCAAAACTGTTCCAGTTGAACAGCCGCCGGGTTTACAGGGCGCTGGCCAAAAACCCCGCCGTCAGACCCAAGGGACCATACCTGAATGCCATGGCCCGTTCTGCACAGATGGATCACAAGGTTGCAAAATACCTGGCCGAACGCGAGGATTTTGACACGGCACTGCTGGCACCGGCCTTCTTTGATCTGTCCGAGGAAAACCGCCTCAAGGTAATCGAGGCCTTCTCGCTCAGAAAAACTCCGGATGCACCGATAAAACGAACGATCGAACAGATTTCCCTGGCCAAGGATGACCTGGCAAAGGCACTGATGAAGCTGTTCATGGAAAACCGGCGCCCCGAAGTGACCAGGCTGCTGACCCAGATTACCGGCATGGACGAGGTGAGGTGCGGACAGATAGCCCACGATGTCAGCGGTGCAGCCCTGTTCGTGGTGCTAAGGGCCTTTGGACTTAATTCCAAGGAAGGTCTGAAGGTAATAATTCATGCCACCTCCCGTGAAGAGGAAGAGCGCTCCCAGAGCCTTGGAACATTCGCCCGCATGTTCCAGAACATAAGCACCGATGCCATGGCGTTTCTACTCAGCACCTGGAGATCGGAAGTCAACCTTCTTGATCTGAACAAGCCGCAATATCGACCGTTCGGAGAAGAAACCAGGCGCGCGGGCAAAAATACCCGCAGGATTTCCAATGATCCGGTGGTGACCCAGGCGGTAAATGCGCTGGAACGTATCGGAGCGCGCAGGGCCAGCTAGATACAGGAATATTTCCCCCATCAGACGTCTGCGCTGATGACGGCAAGACCATGATCACCATTGCGGCTTTCAAGGGTCAGCAGCCAGAAATCCGGATCAAAACCGGCCTCGCGTTCAATTCTTTCATGAACCATGGCATTGTCCACCATTTCAAGAACGGGTTGAAACAGCCATCGGGTTTCATCATCCCCATGCATGAAACCCGGAGCCTTGACAAAAAGGGAGCTCTGACCGTTCAGGTGGTCGATCTCAACCCAGACCTGGCCTGCAATGGCATCTCCGCGCCTTGAAACCACACATATATTACCCGCATCATTGTGGCGCCTGACAAAGGCCGAACACCACAAATCTGCCCTGATGGACGCCATGATACCGACCTTGTCAGGTTATGGCCCCGGCCTCTTCAAGCCACACCAGCAATTGCGGGGTTATGCGTCCCGTCATGTCAAAACTCTTGAAATTCTCGAATTCCCTGATTGCGCGGGCCATGGAATCTCCAAGGACGCCGTCGATGGGACCATAATAAAATCCAAGGCTGGACAGTCCACGCTGGATCTTTCTGATCATTTCCACGTCGGCCTGCAGCTCGTTGAAAGGCCGGGCCACCTCTTGAGCAGGGGCCGATGTTGCAGCGGCATCGCCGGGCCCGGAAGCGGCAACGGAGGTGGCGATATCCCTGAGCAGATCAGGGACAGCCTGGTCACGTTCATCCACATGGGGCCGGGCATCATCAGCCCGAACACCGGCAGCAGGAATGCCGGCGGGGGAATTCTGTTGCGCCGGCGATTGCCCTGCCGGCTGGCCAGCCACCACCTGCCCGTCGCCAAAGGCAATGATCTGGCCAATGACCTCCGGACTCATCGCACCTCTTACGGGGAGCCCCTGCTGACGCTCAAAAGCACGTATGGCATCGGCAGTCAGGGGACCATAATAACCATCAACCTTTCCGGAAAACAGGCCCATCTCCAAAAGAGCCGCCTGGGCCCGGGCAAGTATCTCGTTGGTAACCTTGTCGATGACCAGCGGCTGCACGGGAGAAACGGGAGCAGGAATAGGCTGGGACAGGGGCTGAACGGAACCAGTGGTCCCGGGCCGGTAAGAAATCGGCTCCCGGGGTTTGGGTGCAACCATGTTCTGAATGGAAGAATTATTGGCCGAAACCGCTGCTGCCTGCTGTTGCAATGAAAACATCGGGGCCGGATGCACCCCGCTCTGCCAGAACAGCGCATTGGCAAAAGACATGGTCAGGGCAAAACCAAGCAGGCCAATGGCGACATTTTGCAACGGATTGTTGAAAAACAGGGAAAGGGACCAGGCAAGTATTCGCCTTAGAAATCCAAGAACAGACCCGGTAAGGGCAATGGGGGCTTGATAAAGGGTTGATGTGGTCATAGGGCAATGCTTTTTTGTTCGGGCCAGTGGCCGGTCTTGACTTCAGATGTTTTCCTGATCATCGGAGTTACTATGCGGGGCTCTACCTGTTTTTTCTGTGGTCCCTTGATGGGCAGCAATACCGTCATGACAGAACCCTGCCCCACCTCGGACTGGATCTTGAGAACTCCCTGGTGCAAATCGACAAGTCCCTTGACAATCGACATGCCAAGGCCAGTACCCTCATATTTGCGGGACAGGCTGTCGTGGGCCTGAAAAAACGCCTCCCCGATACGTTCGACAGCCTCGGGACTCATGCCAATACCCGTATCCCTGACACTGATACTGAGCCTTTCTCCCTGGCGCCTGACATTGATATGAACCTGGCTGCCCGGGTTAGAAAACTTGATCGCGTTGGAAATCAGGTTGATCAATATCTGGCGGCAGGCACGCTCGTCTCCCACCATGGCCGGCAGATTGCTGTTCAGATTTGCCACCAGTTCCACATCTCTTTCGGCGGCATTGGCCTCCATCATCTTCACGCAGGGGCGCACCAGGTCCACGGGATCAAAACTGGTCAGTTGCAGTTCGAACTTTCCGGCCTCGATTTTGGACATGTCGAGCAGCATGTTTACGACCTCCAGCAAATGCTGTCCGCTTTCATTGATCAGTTGAACATATTCCCGGTGGGCCGGCTGAATCTGGCCGCCTATTCCATTGCTCATCATTTCCGAAAAGCCGACGATGGCATTAAGGGGGGTACGCAGTTCGTGGCCCATGGTGGCCAGAAAGGCCGATTTGGACCTGGATGCAGCCTCGGCGCTCCTTCTGGCCTCTATCAGTTCAAACTCGTGATCCTTGCGATCGCTGACATCACGCAGCAGGGCAACGGTTTCCCATTTTTTTCTGGGCAGGTTCTTGTTAACGACGGGAGAGAAAAACACCTCGATCCAGATATAAGAGGGAGCGCCGGGTAAAGAACTGTCGTCATCGCGGCGTATTCTGACATCTATTATCTCGCTCTTGCTATTATGAACGGCATCAGAAAGAGTCTTTAAAAACAAGGGGCGGTCCAGAATGTGAACCCGCTCCAGCAAACCCTGTCCCAGCAATTCATAACGGGGAACGCCAAGCAGATCCTCGGTCAGTTCGGATGCAAAAAGCAGTTCTGCATCGGATGCAAAACGCACATAGCCATCGCCCATGTGCTCGGCAAGGTGACGAACGGCGGCATTGTGGGCCTTGTCCCGCTCCCGGCCCAGCTTGTAAAGACGCACTGCACTATAAGTCTGCAACGATACGATCATGGCGCAATATATGGCACCGGTCCAGCCAATGACCGTGCTGGCAACCAGCAGGTCCGGCAACCAGCCGGTAAAGGTCACCCCGGAAAACAGGGCCAGGGCCGACAGTGTAAACCATATGTTCTTGCCAGACTTGTGAATTCCGGCAATGGCCAGATGAACCGCAGACAATATTATTATCGCCATGCCCGGATCAACCAGAGCAGGATCGGCAACCGTTAGCAGAAATCCGCCCATGGTTATGGCAACCAGTTCAACCCTGGTGGCATCACCATAACGCCCCTTGCGGGCCGCCGATGCCGAGGCAACCCCAGCCGCCATCACCAGGAGAGAGAGGGAAATGGGAACGAATTCCCCTTCAAGGGCGGCAATCCAGGCAAGAGGAAACATGGCAAGGGCGGTGATGAACATCGCAATCGCCATCTTTTCCTTCAGACTGCGGCGCAAACGGGGACGGGGCCCAAGACCCAGCATTTTCCTTATATGGAATTTTATGGAATCTCCAGCTTGCCCGGTTTCAGGCTCTCCATTTGCCAGGCCGGGCCGTTCGGCACCGCTTGCAGAACTCCTGAACTGGGACGGTTCTTTGATACTCATTACTAAAACTTGCTCCGCTGCCGTGCTTTTACAGCTTTTACGCACCTTCCCCAACAGCCCCTAAAACACCCTTAAGCAATTTGTCCAAACCAGGCATGGGGCAGAAAAAACGGGCCGTTTCCGATTGTTTTTAAGGTTAGAGTAAACAGAATATTTCCGTTCCCAATTTTGAAGAACAGATAAAAAACCAATAAAATTTTATCCAGTTCCAGCAAGGTCACTTAACGGGTCCGAAATAGAAGATGGCGACAAGTTCGAGCCGGTCTGAAGAACTTCATTCTGAAGAATTTAGCTCCGGCAAAATTTAACTCCCAGCAGCGTATGGGAACAAAACCGTGGAACTTGCCCAATGATGTTGATCCGATCCGCATTCTGGCTGACCCTGGCATTTTTGATAATCGGGCCACGGTTCGAGATGAAAGACACGCTTTACGAGATTCCCCAGGATACCATGAGAAGCGCAGAGCAGCTGGTGGTCGAGCAGGTCAATGCAGGCAAATGCTCTTCGCTCGAATGTATCGGAACCAGAATGGCCATTTCGGCCGGAATGCAGGCAGTATCGGAAATGGGCAATTCCCTGGTACCGGCACCCGGCAACAGGTTTGCGGACAGGAGCGAGAACGATCATGGCAACAAGAACACGATTCAGGAACAGGGGAAAGAAATACCGCCAAGACCCCGTCCCAGGATAATCAGGGCCGGATAGAAGCCAAGGGAGCCGTAAAAAACAACAGGCAGAAAAACGAACGAAAAACAAAACCAAAGTCCGCACCCCACAGTCCCCGACACTTCCTGATGGTGCGGCCTTTGCCAGAGCCGCAGGAGCGCTGCCCCGCCCTGCGGCTCAAATCCAATTTTATCTTGGCCTTGCAGGACATGTTGGGATAAACAGCCTCCATGAGCAACCAACTTGACCATGAAGAAATCTCTTCCAACCTCGAATTTCTCGATGACTGGGAGGACAGGTACCGTTATCTCATCGAATTGGGAGAAAAGCTTCCTCCCATGGATGAAAGCGACAGGATTGACGACAACAAGGTGAACGGGTGTGTCTCCCAGGTCTGGCTCAGTACCCGGGCCAGAACTGAAAACGGCGTGAACCACATTCACATGAGCGCCGATTCGGATGCAATGATAGTCAAGGGGCTGGTGGCGGTGCTGATGGCATATTATTCTGGAAAACCCGCCGAATGGATTGCAAGCAACGATGCGGGCACCCTGTTCGATGAACTGGGCCTGCGTGAACACCTGACCTCGCAACGGGCAAACGGCCTGAATGCAATGATAAAAAAGATCAGGTCCCTGGCCCGGGAATATATATAAGACCCGATCAGAACACCGTCCGGAAAGGCGCCAACACGGCCGAAGGTCGGTATCAGAATTCCGTCGGACGCGCTCCCGGCTGCATCCATGACCTGTCTGCCCCCAGGGCCGCACCCGTTGCAACATCAGACAGCCCCAGATCGCCTGCCAGTTGATCAAGGCCAATTCTCAATATCAGCTTTGCACTGCGCCGCGGCCAGCCCCGTTCGCTTTCGACCAATTGCAATCCCTTTTGAAAACCGCAGATATCCAGTACCACGCCAGAACAGTCGGGAGGAAGTTTTTTCAAAAGCCCGAACAGTTTCCTGCGCGCATCAATGGCCGAAACTTCCAGGTCCACAGCGCAAGCGGCCGAAGAATTGCCACCACCGATTCTGGTCGGATCACAGGACATGGTGGTTCGCTGAAGCATTTGAGACCTGAGGAAAAGGTAATGTATCTTGCCCGCCGCCATGAGATGGTGGGGCAACAGGAAGGGTGGGCGACCATTTTTACCCCGGGACAGGCTCAGCAACGCACCTTCAAGCAGATTGACAGAAATGCCAGCAACCGTTTTTTCGACCTGCCGGTGCTGGCCGGCAAAATCCCCGGAAGAACCAAGCCGGCGCCTTACCCAGCCCGGCGCCGCATCGGTTGCAA
>WFPQ01000290.1 GCA_015487515.1 Hyphomicrobiales bacterium
CAAGTGGGACAGGGGGCGGGCAGAGGGGATGCTGGCCAGGGTTCTGCTGGCGTTAAGGGGAAGTGGCAAGACCCTGATGTTTCCCGGAAACATATATAATTACGGGGCCAGGCAGCACGTGATAAGGCCGGGGACCGAGCAGAGGCCCCACCGGGAAAAGGGAGAGATACGCAAACGCATGGAATTGCAGTTGCAGGAGGCTTCTGGGGAAGGGTTGCAGGTTCTGATCATTCGCATGGGGGATTTTTTTGGCCCCGGCGCCGGGGGGACGATGCTGGAAAAGATGATCATGCAGCGGGCCAGATCGAATGTGCTGCAATATGGGGGGGACCTTTCGATCCGTCATAGCTGGGCCTATCTGCCCGATGCGGCAAGGGCTTTTGTCAGGGTGGCCGGGGACCGGAAAGAATTGCCCCCATTCAGGAATTTTCATTTTGCCGGGCATTTTGTCAGTGGCCGGCAATTGGTGGAAGGGGTGCAGGCGGTGATGCCGGGCAGGGCCCGGGTTGCCGGCGTTCCCTGGAAAATGATGAGATTCATAGGTGTTTTTGTGCCCCTGCTGCGCGAAGTGGTAAGGATGAAATATCTCTGGGATGAACCGCACCGGCTGGAGGACGGGGAGATGGAGGAGCTTTTGGGGAGTGATTTTGGCACCCCGTTTCACGAGGCCATTGCCCTGAGTGCCCGTTCGTGCCTGGCGGAATGATCAGCCGCTGGTAAAACCGAGGCGGAGGTGGATATCTCTCGGGCTCATTCCGGCCCTTCGAAGGGCTTCAAGGCTCTGGCTTTTCCTGGACTTGGACAGTTTTTGCTGTTGTTCGTCATTTATCAGTTCGTGGTGTGAATAGACCGGTTCTGGCAGTTTCATGAGAGTTTGCAGGACCCGGTGCATATCGGTCGAGGCCAGCAGGTCCTTGCCGCGGGTGACGTGGGTTATGCCCTGAAATGCGTCATCGGTCACGACGCCGAGATGATAGGAAGCAGGGATGTCTTTGCGCAGAATCACCACATCGCCCCAGCGTTCTGGATGGCAGGGAATTTTTTCCGGCTCAGTCTCCCGTTCCGGTTCCGGGCCGGGCCGGGCCGGCAATTGCCAAAAGCTCAAGGGGCCGGTCAGGGCCAGCGCCTTCTGGATGTCAAGGCGGTATTGCACCGGTTTTCCTGTTGCAAGGTTGCCGGCAATTTCGTTTCTGCCAAGGTTCTTGCAGGTGCCGGGATAAAGGGGGGCTCCGTCCGGGTCCCTGGCAGCGGTACTGTTCTGGCGGATCTGCTTTCTTGAGCAAAAGCACGGATAGAGCAGACCAAGGTCAAAAAGTTTTCTTGCGGCCCTTTCGTAGGCATCAAGGCGGTCTGATTGCAGCAGGACTGGCCGCGGCCATTCCAGTCCCAGCCATGCCAGGTCCGAGTAGATTGCCTTGATGAACCGGGTCTTGCTGCGGTCCGGGTCCATGTCTTCGATGCGCAGCAGCCAGGTACCGCCCAGCCTCCGGGCCGTGTTTTTGACAAACAGGGCCGAAAAGGCATGGCCAAGATGCAAATATCCGTTGGGGCTTGGCGCAAAGCGCAAAATCGGCTTTGCCGGTTTTTCTGGTGCCTGTCGTTCCATTGGCCGGCTGAAGGAATCCCGTTTATGCATGATCTGGCTGACAGACCCATAGTGAGCAGAGAAATCCTTGATGCGCAACTAAAAGCACTGGTTGCAATGGATCCTGTTCCGGGTTCCGTTCTTGAACAGGCAGGAGAGGTTCTCCTGCGGCCTGGTCCTGGTGGTTTGCCGTCAGCCATTGTCGGTGGCGGCGGCCCGCACCATTCATGGACGGGTGGAAGAGACGGTGGGGGAAATGAATGGCAAGAGGTTTCTGGCGGCGGCACCGCAAGATCTGTGCCGGGCCGGGCTGAACTGGTCCAGGATAAATTGCCTGCGCGAAGTGGCAAGGGCGGAAATGGAAGGAGAGGTGGATTTTTCCGTTCTGCACGAATTCGAGGTGGAACGGGCCATGCAGATCCTGATTTTTCTCAAGGGAATCGGAGCCTGGAGTGCATAAATCCATCTGCTGAGTTAGGTTGCCCATCCGGATATCTTTGTGGCCGGGGACCTGGTTTTGCAAAAAATGCTTGGCAAAATTCCTGGCCGGTCTAAAAGGCCTGGTGAAAGGCAGACAAGGGAGCTTTCGAAAGGATGGTCGCCCTAAAGGGGCGCGCCGGCTCTTTTGTAGTGGCGGTATTTTGCCGCTTTGAAAAATCGCAAGGGAACGAGTTCATGAATACCAGATTATCGGGCCCGGTGCTGGCACCGGCAACCGGCAAGGCCAGACGGATGATGGTGTTGCTGCATGGGTATGGATCGGATGGAAACGACCTGATCGGACTGGCCAGATACTGGCAGCCATCATTGCCGGATACATTGTTTGTTGCCCCGAACGGTCCTGAGAAATGCCCGATCAATCCGGCCGGATACCAGTGGTTCGACCTGGACCTGAACAGGGAAATCAGCCGCCTGAACGGCTCGAAGAAGGTCCGGCCGGTCCTGGAGGAGTTCTTGTCCGGATTGTGGGAGCAGACCGGATTCGGGCCGGGTCAGACCTTTCTGGCCGGCTTTTCCCAAGGGGCGATGATGGCGCTTGACGTGGGGTTGCGTCTTGAGGAGGAACTTATGGGCATCATTTCGTTTTCCGGCGGTCTTGTCGGGGAGGACGGCTGGGAGAAAAGGACCCGTGTCAGGCCGCCGGTCTGCCTGGTGCACGGGGAGGAGGACGAGGTGGTGCCGGTTTCTATGAGCACGGCTTCAAAAAAACGGCTGGAGAATGTGGGAACAAGGGTTGCCATGCATCTGGAGCCGGGGCTGGGCCACAGCATTTCGGTGGAGGGGCTGGGCTTTGCCCTGGCCTTCATGCGTCAGATCATGGAGGAAAAACAGCCCCGTGGTAAGCAATAGGGGTTTTCAAGCGTGAAATAACGGGTTTAGATGGGCCGATCAAGGTTCAATGGAGGTGGAGTGTTTCAGTTGGGTGTTCATGTCTTGCCCAAGGATTGCCCGACCCTGGTGCTGAATGCGGATTTTCGCCCGCTCAGCTATTATCCCCTGTCCCTTTGGTCCTGGCAGGATGCCATAAGGGCGGTCTTTTTGGGCCGGGTCAATGTCATTGCCAATTATGAGCGGGTGGTAAAAAGCCCGAGTTTCGAGATTTGCCTGCCATCGGTGGTTTCCCTGAAGGAATATGTAAGGCCCCAGCAATACCCGGCCTTTACCCGGTTCAACCTGTTCCTGCGGGACAGGTTCACCTGCCAGTATTGTGGCAGTACCAGTGATCTGACCTTTGATCACCTGGTGCCTCGTTCGCGGGGAGGGCGTACCACCTGGGAAAATGTGGTTGCGGCCTGTTCTGCCTGCAACCTGTCAAAGGCAAATTCGCTGGCAGCGGAAATAGGCATGTTTCCAAGGCAGAAACCATATCGTCCCAGCGTGTTCGACCTGAACAATAATGGCAGGGCCTTTCCTCCCAACTATCTGCATGAAAGCTGGATGGATTACCTTTATTGGGATATCGAACTGGAACCCTAGGCTCAATTTCCTGTTCATTTAGCCCACGGGATTGCAGAAGCAATCTGCATGAAGGACAAAACATGTTTTGTCGGTCATGACGGGTTGAGATGTTCTGGGTTGAGATGTCCCGGAAGTGCCTGAACCTGTTGAGGCAAGGTCCGGTTTGGTTGTGTACTTGGTATATTTCAAAATCAGCCAGGGATAATTTTTTTGCATTTCCGGTTGCAGGGGATGGCGGTTCTCGTGTTCATTCTGGTGATGAGTTCACGCAATGCATCATTGTTGCGGCTTTCATTGGTGGGTTCGCCACATTCACCCGGTGAATTTGGGCAGAAAATTCCCCAAAAAATCCAAATTCCGTCACAAAGTTTCCCTCGTTGGGCCAGATTATGGGGTTAGAAGATATTCATTGCCTCCAGAGGTCGGCCCCGTCGGGTATTTATTGCCCCCAAACCATGAAGCCTGGCGGAGCCGACCAACCGTTTGCCAGCGTTCACGACGCTGATGGGCATGCAAACAAAATGAATGGCAATCCGATTCCAACCGGTCGGATTGCCATTTCCTTTTACACCAGCCTGAAGCGGAGTAAAAGCCTTACATTCGAAATAGTGATGCGCCCAGTATGGTACCGGGATTGCCCTCGGATTGCTGTTGAACCAGTATCGCAACCCCGTCATTCTCCTCGTCCAGAAGTTCGTACATGGGCAGGGTGAGTTGTGCCCCCTTTTGCGGGTCCCACATGCCGATGATCTGGCGGGAGGTGACGATCTGGGCATAGGTGATATATTTGCCACGGTTTTCTCCCCGGGTTATCTCCACTTCAGCCCTGCCGCGAAAGGTAACCAGGTAAACCACGGCCTCGCGGCCGGTGCTGGTGGCGGGAATCCTTACGTCCAGCAGGCCGTCTTCATAGCTGAGGTCCACGAATACCGGCAGGCTTGCTTCCCTTATGCCCTTCTCTATGTCGTTGCGGCGCGAACCCACCACGTCCATGGAGCCGTTGATGACCATCTGGGGAGTATAGATGCGGGCGTTGCCCAGGGACTTGGCATAGGAACGCTGGAACTCTGAGTTTTCCGGGGTTCCGAACGTATCGACCCAGCCAATGTAATCCCAGTAGTCCACGTGGTAGGACAGGGCGAGAATATCGCTCCTGTCCGTCAGTTCCAGAAATATGGCGTCGGCAGGAGGGCAGGCGGAACAGCCCTGGGAAGTGAAAAGCTCCACCACGGCCCGGGGTCCGGTTTTTATTTCTTCTGCAATGGAAGGTGCAATACCATGAAAAGCTCCGGTAAAAAACATCAGCAAAAGGAGCACACGGGTTTTCATGGATCCCTTGTATGAGGTTTTTTCTTTATTGACCATTCAAATTGCAGTGAAAGTTGGTTGAGCGGGATTTCGGGCCTGTCCTGCCGACGGTTCATTGTCGGTTCATGAAGATACGAGATTGCGCAATACGTATTGCAGAATTCCGCCATGGCGATAATATTCCAGTTCAATCTCCGTATCTATGCGGCAAAGAACGTCAACCGATCGGGTGCTGCCATCGGCAAACCCTATGTTCATCCTGACGTTGCAGCGGGGTTCGATGGCATCGATATTTTCGATGTCAATGACCTCGTCTCCCCGGATGCCCAGGGACTTCCAGCTCTGGCCATCCCTGAACTGCAATGGCAGGACTCCCATTCCAATCAGGTTCGAGCGGTGAATGCGCTCAAAGCTCTGGGTGATGACCGCCCGTACACCAAGCAGCAATGTTCCCTTTGCGGCCCAGTCCCTGGAAGAGCCGGTGCCATATTCCCGGCCGCCGAAAACCACCAGTTCGACCCCGGCTTTCCGGTAGGCCATGGCCGCGTCATACATGGTCATCTGTTCTCCGTCGGGGCCGATGCTGTAGCCGCCCTCCACGTCCCTGAGCATTTGGTTCTTGATCCTGATATTGGCAAAGGTGCCACGCATCATCACCTCGTGATTGCCCCGGCGGGCTCCGTAGGAGTTGAAATCCTTTGGTGCCACCTGTCTTTCGGACAGGTATTTACCGGCCGCAGAATCAACCGTGAAGGCGCCGGCAGGGGAAATGTGGTCGGTGGTTATTGAATCGGAGAACAGGCCCAGGATCCTGGCCTGCTTCACATCTTGTGGGGCCTGGGGCTGCATCTTGAGCCCGTCGAAATAGGGGGGCTGCTGCACGTAGGTCGAGGCGGGATTCCAGTCATAGGTCTGGCCGCCACCGACCTTGATGCCCTGCCATTTTTCATCCCCCTTGAACACGTCCCCATAGCGGGACTTGAACATTTGCGGGGTTATGGCGCTGCGCACCACTTCGGATATCTGGGCGTTGGTGGGCCAGATGTCCTTGAGATATACGGGCTGGCCGTTCCTGCCGGTGCCAAGGGGCTGGGTGGTTATGTCCACGTCCATCTTGCCAAGCAGGGCATAGGCAACAACCAGGGGAGGGGAGGCCAGGTAATTGGCCTTGACGTCGGAACTGATACGACCTTCGAAATTGCGGTTGCCCGACAAGACGGCACAGGCCACCAGGTCTTCCTTGGCTATGGCCCTGGATATCTCGGCGGGCAGGGGGCCGGAATTGCCGATGCAGGTGGTGCAGCCATAGCCCACCAGGTTGAAGCCGAGGGCGTCAAGGTCATCCTGCAGGCCGGCCCGGGCCAGGTAATCGGTGACCACCTGGGAGCCCGGGGCAAGGGAGGTCTTTACCCATGGCTTTACCTTTAGACCCAGTTCGCGGGCCTTCCTTGCCACCAGGCCGGCAGCAACCAGAACCGAGGGGTTGGAAGTGTTGGTGCACGAGGTTATGGCCGCGATTACCACGTCGCCGTGGGTGATGGAATAGTCGGTGCCCTGAACCCTTGATTCGGGTTGGTCGTTCTTGTCAAATTCGCTGGCAAGGCTCTGGGCAAATTTCTGGCTTGCATCCTTGAGGGAAATCCTGTCCTGGGGGCGCTTGGGCCCGGAAATGGAAGGAACGACCTCGCCCAGGTCCAGTTCGAGAATGTCGGTGAAGACCGGTTCGGGCCCGTCATTGTCGCGATACATGCCCTGGGCTTTGGCATAGGCTTCCACCAGGGCGATCCTTTCTTCGTCGCGCCCGGTTATGCGCAGGTAGTTCAGGGTGTCCTCATCGACGGGAAAGAAACCGCAGGTGGCCCCATATTCGGGGGCCATGTTGGCAATGGTTGCCTCGTCTTCAAGGGTGAGACTGTCAAGGCCGGGGCCGAAAAATTCCACGAACTTGCCAACCACGCCCTTTTCACGCAGCATCTCGACGATCCTGAGTACCAGGTCGGTGGCGGTGATGCCCTGGGCAATCTCCCCGGTCAGCCGGAAGCCGATGACTTCGGGGATGAGCATGGTAACGGGCTGACCCAGCATGGCCGCCTCGGCCTCGATGCCGCCGACTCCCCAGCCGAGAACCGCAAGGCCGTTGACCATGGTCGTATGGCTGTCGGTGCCCACCAGGGTATCGGGATAGGCAACGGTCTGGCCGTTTTCTTGGCGGGTCCAGACGGTTTGGGCCAGATATTCGAGATTGACCTGGTGGCAGATGCCGGTTCCCGGGGGCACCACGGAAAAATTGTCAAAGGCCGACTGGCCCCAGCGCAGGAATTCATAGCGTTCGCCATTGCGCTCATATTCCAGTTCCACGTTTTTGGCAAAGGCATCGGTGGTGCCGAAATTGTCCACCATGACAGAGTGGTCGATGACCAGGTCGACGGGAACGAGGGGGTTGATCTTTTGCGGATCGGCGCCAAGGGCTGCGGTGGCATCGCGCATGGCGGCCAGGTCGACAACGGCTGGAACCCCGGTGAAATCCTGCATCAGGACCCGGGCCGGACGATAGGCGATTTCGTGGTTCGAAGTCCTCTTGTCAAGCCACTGGACAAAGGCCTTGATGTCCTGGCGGGTCACGCTCTTGCCATCTTCAAACCTGAGCAGGTTTTCCAAAACGACTTTCAGGGAATTGGGCAGGCGGGAAATCCCCTCAAGACCGTTTTTTTCGGCCTCGGGCAGGGAATAATAAACATATTCCTTGCCATTGACATCAAGGGTCTTGCGGGAATTAAAGCTGTTAAGGGATGTCGCTTGCACTTTTGCCACCTGTATCTGGTTTTCGAAAAATGGTTTTTAAGGGTTGCACCGATTTGCCCGCCTTATAGGGCAAACAAATCAGGGTTGCCAGTGCGTGATGTGAGGAATATCAATTCAGCCATGACAGAATCCAGAAAATTTGACAATATTTCCATCAGGGCGGCCGATCTGGGCTGTTCCAGGGGGCTGTATCCGGTTTTTGAGGGAATTGGTTTTTCCCTTGGCTGTGGCCAGGGGCTTTTCGTGCGTGGGGCCAACGGGTCGGGAAAGACATCCCTGTTGATGGTCATGGCCGGGGCTCTGCCCCATTCGGGAAGTCTTGAAATAAACCATGGAGGAAAGGGAAAAGACGGGGATGAGGAGCCCGACAGCCAGCTGCTGCATTTCATAGGGATTCAAAATGCCATAAGGCCCGAATTGACCCTCAGTCAGAACCTGCAGTTCTGGGCAGGAATTTACGGAGGTGACGAGAAAAGGATTCCGGGGGCCCTTGCCGATGCCGGACTTTTTGGGCTTGGAGATTTTTCCGCCGGATTTCTTTCTACGGGGCAAAAACGCCGGCTTTCCCTGTGCAGGCTGCTGGTGAGCCATCGTCCCATATGGCTGCTGGACGAACCCACATCCGCCCTTGACGAACAGGGGGACAGGTGGGTCGGCCGGATGATCTCGAAGCACCTGGGAATGGGGGGAATTGTCGTTGCGGCCACCCATCGTCCCATAGAAGTGGAAAACCGGGACATGGTCAGGTCCATGGGATTGGGGAAATGAGATGAGAGCTTTCCTGATTGTGATTGGCCGCGACCTGCAACTGGCAGTAAAAAACGGGGGAACCACGGTGACCCAGTTGATCTTTTATCTTTCCATCGGTGTAATCATGCCCATAGCCATCGGACCTGACAAACAGGTGCTTGCCAGCCTCGCCCCGGCGATAATCTGGACGGCGGCGCTGCTTTCGAGTCTTTTGGGACTGGAGAGGATATTTGTCGGTGATCACGAGGACGGAACCCTGTTGTCCATGGGCCATGCAAATATTTCCATGGCGGCGGTTTCCCTTGCAAAAATCGTCTCCCACTGGATGATAAGCGCCATGCCGCTGATTTTTGCCACTCCCCTGCTGGCCGTGATGCTGTTCATGGAAATGCCGGAATTTCTTGCCACCATGCTGGCCCTGCTGCTTGGTACCCCGGCCCTGGCTGCCCTTGGCGCCCTGGGGGCGGCTGTCAGCGTGACCCTGAAGCGTGGCGGGGTGGTCGCCCCGATTTTAATTCTTCCCCTTGCAATACCGGTATTGATATTTGGCGTTTCAGGTGCCAATTCATTTGCCGGGCCGTCGGCTTCCGGTTCTGCCATGCTGTTTCTGGGAGCGATTTCCCTGCTTGCGGTGGCCTTTGCACCGTTTGCCATTTCCCTTGCCCTAAGGGCTGCAGAAGAATAGGTGGTGACAGATGAGTATGGACAATACCAGCCCCGTCAACAGGCCCAGAAACTGGTTTTCGGCCCTGGCTCATCCGGGCATATTCCTTGGCTGGAGCCGGCATTTCATCAGGCCGCTGATTTTTCTGACGGCAGTGACGTTTGTTATCGGCCTGTGGTTTTCGTTTTTCAATTCGCCTCCCGATTACCAGATGGGGGAAACCGTCCGGATCATGTATATCCATGTTCCCACCGCCTGGCTCTCGCAGATGATATATTCGATAATGGCCATATCCGCCATCGGTTCACTGGTCTGGCGCCATCCCCTTGCAGACGTGGCCATGAAGGCGGCGGCACCCCTGGGGGCGGCCTTTACCGCCATGGCCCTGTTTACCGGGGCCCTGTGGGGGCGCCCGACCTGGGGCACCTACTGGGAGTGGGACGGGCGCATGACTTCGACATTGGTGCTGTTTTTGATGTATCTGGGCCTGGTGGCCCTGTGGAACACGTTTTCCGAACAATCAAGGGGAGCGCGCATTATCGCGGTGTTCACTCTTGTCGGAGCCATAAACATTCCCATCATAAAATTTTCGGTGGAATGGTGGAATGCCCTGCACCAGCCTTCAATAATCAAGGCCGATGGCCTTTCGATGCCCGCTTCTATCTATACGCCGCTATTGATAATGACCCTGGCCTTCACCCTGCTGTTTTTTGTCCTGCACCTGGTCAATATCAGGTCCGAGATATTTCGTCGCAGGGCCAACAGCCTGGAGCGGCGCCATGTCATGGAAAGCGGGTCGGAGAGCGGACATGGGGCCGGAGAATGGCCTGATGGAAACGGAAATGGGAGGGAGACATGATTGACCTGGGACCCAATGCAATCTTCATCGTCTCGTCCTATGCCGGCGTGTTCGTGGTCACCTCGCTGCTGATAATCTGGGTGTGGGCCAGTTCAAAAAAACAGCGGGCCCGGCTCGATGATCTGAAAAGACGGGGAATCTATCGCCGTTCTGAAAACGACAATATTGACAG
>WFPQ01000291.1 GCA_015487515.1 Hyphomicrobiales bacterium
CATTGACGGTAAAGAAATTGCCTGCGGACTTGGACATTTTTTCACCCTCGATCTGCAAAAAGCCGTTATGCATCCATATCTGCGCCATCTCTTTGGTGCCATTGGCGCAACAGGACTGGGCCAGTTCGTTCTCGTGGTGGGGGAAAGAAAGGTCGATGCCTCCCCCGTGAATGTCAAAAGTCTCTCCCAGCAGTTCCCTGCTCATGGCCGAACATTCAATGTGCCAGCCCGGCCTGCCCAGCCCCTCCCCTTTGCCCCAGGGGCTTGGCCAGCCCGGCTCGTTGTCACCGGAGGGTTTCCAGAGCACGAAATCCATCGGATCGCGCTTATAAGGGGCGGTTTCAACCCGCGCTCCGGCCAGCATGTCCTTCAGGGAACGGCGGGCCAGGCGGCCATAAAGCACCTTTTCCCCCTCCCTGTAGCTTTTCGGGGAAAACAGCACATGTCCATCGGCCTCGTAGGCATGGTTTTTTTCGATCAGGATTTTTATCATACCGATCATTTCGGCTATGTGATCGGTGGCCCGGGGCTGCAATGTGGGATCAAGGCAGCCCAGTTCCGCCATGTCCTGCTGATATTGCCTCTCGGTGGTCTTGGTCAGTTTTCTTATGGCTTCGTTCAGGGGAAGATCAGGGAAATCAGTGGCGGCGCGCCGGTTTATCTTGTCATCGACATCGGTGACATTGCGCACATAGGTCACGTGCTCAGCCCCATGGACATGGCGAAGCAGACGAAACAGGACATCAAAGACGATGGCGGGGCGGGCATTGCCGATATGGGCAAAATCATAAACCGTGGGCCCGCAGACATACATGCGCACATTGCCCGGGTCCAGGGGGACAAAATCCTGCTTCTTCTTGCTCAGGGAATTGTAAAGCCTGATCCTGACATTGCTGTTATCTTTTGAACTCATATCCTGCCAACTCATATCTTTTGCCAACTGGTATCCTGGCAACTGGTGGGTTTTGCTTTTCATTCCGCTTCGGAAACGGTGCCTTGCGCTGCCTGTCAACGTTCATCGTCCCGAAAAACTGGTTTCCTTTCATCTGCCGGGGCAAGTTTTTGCTTGAAATAACCGGCAAAACCATGCCCCTTGACAAGGATGGTGCCATGTTCGGTCAAAAATTTTGAGGAATTGAAAAACCGCGCCAGCACCTGAATGTACTAGCGGATAATAATGCCGATGATAATGCAAAATTCTACAGCCATCATGGGGACACAATGGACTCAGGCGGCCGCAAATGCAAGATGGAAGAACAGCCAGAACCGGGAAAGAAACAAAACGGACCTGAAAAGACCTGATGCGGGCACCCCCTTAAGGGTGCATTAACCATGATCCATGCACTCTTGATTCTTGTACTCTTGGCAAAACTCACGGAAAATCGGGGCGCAACCGACAATATTTTTCCACATTCATTTATTAACCTACACCGGCGGGGCAAGGAGCTTCCCGCTTGTGGACGAGACAGGCGGATTTCGTGAAAAAGACCAGATCGGGCAGATTCCACAAACCGGGCGGGCAGCTTGTGCTGGCGGCAGTGATGGCCCTTGCCGGCTCCCTTGTATCCCTTGAGGCCGGCGCCCAGTCCAGCGTTCGGATAAACAATTCCATAAGGGCCCTTGAAAGGGACAGCAATTTCAGAAACCTTGCGGCCAATTCCCAGCAACTGGCCGCCACCCGGCGCAGCCTGGGCAATGCGGAAAACAGCTTTTCGCGCTCCGGATGCCAGAGGGCCCTTAATAGCGGGCAGACCCTGTCGCGGGATTGCAGGACCCTGGCCCGGCAGATATTGCGCGAGAGGCGAGAAATCAGCGACCTGGAGCAAAAGGTGAACGCGGGGCAGGCAATCGCCCGGCAGCGCGAACAATTGCTGGCCCGGCGCGGAGAAGCGGGAAACAGCACCGTGACCATTACCAGGCGGCAGCCCAGTTTCCTGGAGCAGTTGTTCGGCTCGTTCGGGCCCAATTCCCAGACCATAATCGAGGGCGAATATCAGTTTGGAAACTTTGGCACCGTCAGGTCGGTATGCGTCAGGAAGGCCGACGGATATTATTGGCCGGTGAGCTTTTCGACCCTGCCCGAATACCTGGCCGATGATGCGGCCCTGTGCAACCGGCAATGCCCCGGCAAGGAAGTGGAACTCTATTATTATTCAAATCCGGGCCAGGACCCGGCGGACATGGTAAACCTGCAGGGCGAGCCCTATACGGCCCTGCCGAACGCCTTCAGCTACCGCACCGAATATGACCTTGCCAACAGCTGCAATGTCAGGATCCAGGGCGGCACGATAGAACTGGTGGAAGTGGCCGGGGGGCTGCGTACCTATCTCAACAGCGGGGACATCAACCTGCCCCTGCCCCTCAGGGACCCCAGGCAAAAAAGCCAGAACCTGGTCGCCACCGCCATCAACATCCCCCTGCCCCGCCCCAGGCCGGGGG
>WFPQ01000292.1 GCA_015487515.1 Hyphomicrobiales bacterium
GCCTTTTTGAGTGCAGAGAGCCGAATCGCGTTGAGTGCAGAAATCCGAATCGCGGGGCAGAACCAGAGAAGCAGGGAAAGAAAATCAGAAGCGGGACCGGTTTTTGTCGCCGGGGATTTTGCCGGTGTTTTGCCATTGTGGGGTTTTTGCCATTGTAATGGTTTTGTGACGGTTCGAAGACAGTGGCCAGGAAGACAGTGGCTCGAATGGCGGTTTGATGGTCGTTGTCCGTTTGAATTGAAGCCGGCGAGTTCCGGTAGGCAGGATTGAAAGCGGCAAGATCCATTGGGGGAGATTTTCAGGTGGTTCCATTGCAGCAATATGCCATTTTACTCGGCCTCACCCTGGGAACAGCAGGGCTGGTTCTTTCACTTTATGCCCTGGCCCGTTCCATAGGCCGCAGCAGGCAGGAGGCGGGCAAGGATGTTCCGGCCACCTCGGGCCGGCTGTCCCGGGATCCGGTCTGGGTTCGTTATCATGCCCGCTATACGGCCTATGCCCTGCTGTTCCTGGCTTTCGACATGGAAATGGCATTCATGTATCCGTGGGCGGTCGTTTATCGGGAGGAAGGCCTGGTGGCCCTTCTGGACATGGGGGTTTTTCTGGCGATCCTGTTTCTGGGACTCCTGTATGGCTGGAGCCAGGGCGCGTTGAGGAGGCAGTGACATGACCGGACCGGGGGTGTTTGGAGCCAGGCAGGCAGGGGGACGCAATTTTCTGCATGGCCTTATCGGGCGCGCAATGGCAGATGATTTGAGGGTTTTTGTCATACCGGGAACAGAAATCGCCCTGGCCCACGGGCTCGATCTGGCGGCGGCGGGGCTGCAAAATGCCTCCGGCCCAAGGGAGGCAAACCTGTTGCTGCTGCTGCCGCCCCTTGGCAGCAGAATGCTGGATGCGGCTTCGGTTTTTTATGCGCAGATGCCCCGGCCGCGGGTGATAATATGCCTGGGGCTTGATGATATTTCCCCATTGCCCCGGCCGAGCGCCAGTGGAGCTCTTTCGCAAGAGGGGCTGGTTGACGCCGTGAATGTGGCCAGGAAAGTCTTTGCCGAAGGTGCCTTTGAACAGGAAATTGAGAGTTTTGATGCCCCGGCCCTGCAAAGCCGGATTGAATATAGCTGCCCCATGCATCCGGAAGTGGTGAGCGACGAGCCGGGATCGTGCCCCAAGTGCGGGATGGACCTGGTGCCGCAGGAAAAAGGGGTTGGCGAAGGCGCTGCTCCGGCAGGCCTTCATGCAAGTAGCGTTCACGCAAATCATGGAAAATCGGCCAGGGCCGATATTGCAGAGGAGCATTCCTGCCATTCAGGGGAGGAAGGAGCGAAAAAGTATACATGTCCCATGCATCCGGAGGTGGTGAGCGACGAGCCGGGGTCATGCCCCAAGTGCGGGATGTTCCTCGAGGAGATCGGGAAAGTTTCTGAAGGCTCCCACGGGCATGGTTCCCATGGACATGGTTCTGAGGCGGATGGCCCCGGCATGGTTACCGAGGGCATAGAGCCCGGTTTCATGTCCATGGTTGAAATGACCCAGGGCACTCCCCGCAGCAGTGATGGTCTGCAGATGGAGTGGATCAGGGTTCCCTTTGGGCCGTTTTTCCCCGGGCTGCCCGGCGGGCTGGGGGTCGAGTTTACCCTGGACGGGGACAATGTGGCCGAATCAAGGTTTGAAAGCCTGGTTGAATTTGCGGATCCTGTTGCCCACGGGCCGGTTGCTGCTGCCAGCTACGTGGAAAGCCTTGCCGCTCAAATGCCACTGGCTGCCACGTCCTATCGTCTTCTTGCCTGCAGGGCCATAGAGGCAGCGGCGGGAATAAAGGCGGATGATCATCCTGACATGGAAAAGGGGCGCGAGGGGGCCCTGGAACGGGAACGCATTGCCAGCCATCTGCGCTGGCTGTCCCAGATGGCGCAACAGTTGGGACTGGTCAGGACCGAACGCCAGGCAACCAGGCTGCAACTGTTGGTGCGCAGGGCTGATTTTGAGCAGATGCAGCAGCTTGCCCCGGCCCTGCTAAAGTTTGCCAGGAGTGTGAAGGGGAGCTTTTTTCTTGCAGGCAGGTTGAGACATGTCGGGCAATTGCCGCAGCAGAATGACTGGGAC
>WFPQ01000293.1 GCA_015487515.1 Hyphomicrobiales bacterium
CCTCCCTATGACGACGTGGTGGCGTTTTCAAGACTCCTGGTGGAGAACTTTACCGACCGCACCCTCTGGGGAACCGACTGGCCCCACCCCAACATGAAATCCCACATGCCGGACGATGGGGAACTGGTGGACATGATACCAAGGATTGCTCCCGAAAAAGAGCTGCAACAGGCCCTGCTGACAGACAATCCACAAAGACTTTATTTCGAGAATTAGGCGGATTTTCAAGGAGAAAACCATGGAAGACAGCAAGGACAGGATGGACCATCACGCAGACATTGAAGGCACCACCATATTCGATGGCAAAATGGCCATGAAAGGCTATGCGCTGAACAAGATGTGCTTCTCGTTCAATGATGCGGCAGCGCGCGAGGAATACCGGGCCGACCCGGAAGCCTATTTCGACAAGTTCAATCTCAACGAAGAGCAAAAGGAAGCCTGCCGCAAGAAAAACGTGCTCGACATGATCGCGGCGGGTGGAAATGTCTATTACCTGGCCAAGTTCGCCGGCATCTATGGCCTTAACATGCAGGACATAGGAGCCCAGCAAACCGGCATGTCCCTGGAGGAATTCAGGGAAAAACTCAAGAAGGCGGGGGAATAATCATGGCTAAGATAATTGGTGGCCTGACCACATCGCACATTCCGGCAATCGGCAACGCCATTGCCACAAACAAGCAGGACGACCCCTATTGGAAAAGTTTCTTTGAGGGGTACCCGCCCGTACAGGAGTGGCTGAACAGGCACAAGCCCGATGTGGCGGTGGTCATCTACAACGATCACGGGCTCAATTTCTTTCTGGACAAGATGCCGACCTTTGCCATAGGCGCAGCCCACGAATATCACAATGCGGACGAAGGCTGGGGCCTGCCCACCCTGGCCCCTTATCAGGGGGACGCCCCGCTCTCCTGGCATATCATAGAGCAGATGGTAAATGATGAATTCGATATCACCTCGTGCCAGGAAATACTGGTGGACCACGGTTTTACCGTACCCATGCAACTGTTCTGGCCCGATCGCGGCGGAGACATGCCACGGGTGATACCGGTCAGCGCCAACACGGTGCAGCACCCCATTCCCACCATCAAGCGGTGCCTTGATTTCGGCAAGTCGCTGGGACGGGCCATCAGGTCATGGCCAGAGGATGTCAAGGTAGTGGTGCTGGGCACCGGAGGACTTTCCCACCAGCTCGACGGGAAAAGAGCCGGGCACATCAACAAGGAATTCGACCTGATGTGCATGGAAAAGATAGTCACCGACCCGGAGGAACTGACCAGGATATCCCGACATGAACTCATACGCCAGGCCGGATCCCAGGGAAGCGAATTCATCATGTGGATGATGATGCGGGGAGCGCTTTCGGAAAAGGTCAGAAAAATCCACCAGAACTACTCGATACCGATTTCCAACACCGGGGCCGGCACCATGATTCTGGAAAACCTGGACTAGGGCACCATCAGGGCGGTCCCCGGACAAACGACCCGCAAATGGCGGAACGGCAAAACCGCGAACGTTGTTTTTCGGGCATGTATTCAAGGAAAATGAAAATGAAAACTCAGGTTGGAATAATAGGCGCCGGTCCTTCCGGGCTCCTGCTGTCGCAACTGCTGCATTTGAGGGGCATAGACAATATCGTTCTTGAACGCCGAAGCAGGGAATATGTGCTGGGGCGCATCCGGGCGGGAGTACTGGAACACGGATTTGCAGAGCTGATGCGCGAGGCCGATTGCGGTGAGCGCATGGATGCGGAAGGGGAAATCCATGACGGAATCTACATCGCCTATGAAGGGGAGAAAAAACGGGTCGATCTGAATGGCCTGACCGGGGGCAATTCCGTCATAGTTTACGGGCAAACCGAACTGACCAGGGACCTTTACGAGGCCCGGGACAGGATGGGGGGCGCAGTGATTCACGAGGTTGAAAACGTAAAACCCCACGACATGACCTGCAACAACCCCTACCTGACCTTTGAAAAGGACGGGGAAACAAGGCGAATAGACTGTGAATACATCATAGGGGCAGACGGCTTTCACGGGGTTTCACGCAAATCAATTCCAAGGGAAAAGATAAAGGAATATGAACGGGTATATCCGTTTGGCTGGCTCGGGGTTCTGTCCCAGACAAAACCGGTTTCAAAAGAACTGATCTATGCAAGACACGAAAGGGGTTTTGCCCTTTGCTCGCTGCGCTCGCAGATACTGAGCCGCTATTATGTCCAGGTATCCCTGAAAGACAGCACCGATGACTGGCCGGACGAACGCTTCTGGGATGAGCTGAAACGGCGACTGCCCGATGATGTGGCAGCCGAACTGATCACCGGCGATTCAATTGAAAAAAGCATAGCACCCCTGCGCTCGTTCGTTGCCGAACCCATGCGCCATGGCAACATGTTTTTAGCCGGGGATGCGGCCCACATAGTGCCGCCGACCGGTGCGCGCGGATTGAACAGCGCCGCCTCCGATATTTATTATCTTTATCATGCCATGGTCGACCACTATAAAAAGGGCGATGACAGGGGACTTGAAAACTATTCGAAAAGGGCCCTGGCAAGAGTGTGGAAAGGGCAGCGCTTCTCGTGGTGGATGACCATGCTGCTGCACAGATTCCCCGAAAACAGCGACTTTGACAACCGCCTGCAGGATACGGACCTTGATTACCTGTTTTCCTCGGAAGCGGCCCTGACCTCGCTGGCAGAAAACTATGTGGGTCTGCCGTTCTAGGATCCAGACCGGGGGCATGGCTTTAAAACCCGCCAGGAACCGCAAAACAAACCCCGGCGCTCTGAACGCCGGGGTTCCGGTCAGGAACAGGTCAGGACATGCCCAAGGAAGAAAGAAAGAAACATTCGGGCAGAACAGCCTGTTTCAATGAATCCTATTTTATGGATACCAGGTGCTTTACCAATTCGGCCGGGCGCGACATGAACGGAGAATGATCCGTATCCATGGTAAAGACCTTCTCGCATGGATTGGCCTCGTACATGGCCTTCTGGGATTTCGGGGTTATTGCCCAGTCGCGCAGGCATTCCACGTAATAGCGGGGAACCGATCCCCACCTTTCCTCGGTGAGCCGGACCGGGGTGGCAAAGGGGGCCGAAGCCTGGGGTTGCAGCCTTTTCCTGGCCCATTCGATGTCTTCATCGGAACATTCCCCGTAAAGGGCATCCTTTAGGGCATCCTCGTTGAAGGTCATGTAGGACTGGTCCGGGGAAAATGTCAGGTTTCTAAGAACCAGGTTCTCCTCGTCGGGCCTGGCCTGATCGAGCAGGCACTGGCCATCGGAAAGCAGAAAGGCGGCCATGAAAACCTGGGCCCTGAACTTTTCAGGGGCATATTCCACGGCCTGGGAATTGGAAAGGCCGGTCATGGAATGACCGACAACGATAACAGGCTCGGAGGCCGAGGCGGCAAAGTCCACCGTGGCACGGGCATATTTTTCCATGGTAACTTCATGCAAAGGAGTGGTATCACTGCCATGGCCGGGCAGATCCGGGGCCATTACCGTGTGGCCCTGTTCCTCGAGCAGGGGTTTTACCTTGTCCCAGCACCATCCGGCATGCCAGCCCCCGTGAATCAACAAAAATGTAGACATCTTATTTTCCCTATTCTGTTTCAATACAAGTTTTTCAATTCCAGTGGGAAAACCATGACCAAACTGCCTGAATAATGCCGGAAGAACTTTACAGTGACTTCCAAAAACAATGACAAAAACACTGCGTGCAAGAAAATACTGGCAACCGGACTCACTTGCAGAAACCGGCACTTTACAAGCAGCAGCCAAATCCATCCGGATAAACCTGTCATTTTCCAGGGCTTTACTGACTTACCGGGACTTTAATTGCCGCCAAACTTGCCACCCAGGCAAGCAAAACCCCCGTTCCGTGATACTTTCCGGATGGTCCCACAGGTTCAAGATGACGGATTTTCCCACCCCATGCAACATTGATATAGCAATTACTTATAGCGCCTACTTAACATTCAATTGGAAATCTGCCGGCAATAATTCGATGCTTGACACCACTGCTAGTCAGGGCGGGCGACAACTGTCGGCCGGCCCCGGAGGGGTGGCGCAGCATTTGTCCACAGGCCTCCTTTGACAAAGCGCAACTTGTTTTCGTGGGAGGAACAAAGTGAAAAACATAATCAAGCTCATGGCCGGCTCAGGCGTCATTTCGGTCATGATGGCCAGCGCCGCGCTTGCCGATCATACCGTGAAAGTGGGAATCATTGCGCCATTTTCAGGGCCTTTTGCCATCTGGGGCAAACAGTTCCAGGAGGCCGTGGATGTATATGTGGCCCAGAACGGGGAAACCGCAGGCGGACACAGGGTTGAATTCATTTACAAGGATTCCGGAGGACCCAATCCGAGCGGCACCAAATCGCTTGCCCAGGAACTGATAATAGGCGAAAAGGTCGATTACCTGGGCGGGCTGGTATTCACGCCGAATGCCCTTGCCATTGCGCCCCTGATAGAAGATGCCCAGGTGCCAACGGTCATTTTCAACGCCGCCACGTCTTCCATAGTCATGCAGTCGGAATATTTCGTGCGCACCTCGTTCAGCCTGTGGCAGGTTTCGGTACCAATGGCCGAATGGGCCTGGGAGCAGGGCATAAGAACCGTGGTGATCTCGGTGACCG
>WFPQ01000294.1 GCA_015487515.1 Hyphomicrobiales bacterium
AGGGAAAGGGAATTCACCTGCGATTCCATAACCGGCGATGAATTGCTGAAAGAGAACTTTCCCATGATTCATGCCGTTGGCCGGGCCAGCCGGCAGGCTCCGCGCCTGCTGGACTTGAGGTGGGGTCCAAGGGATGCGGCGGGGATCACCCTGGTCGGCAAGGGGGTTGCCTTTGATACCGGGGGCTTGAACCTTAAACCTGCCTCCTCGATGGCATTGATGAAAAAGGACATGGGCGGGGCGGCCAATGTTCTTGGCCTGGCCCATGCCATTGCCCGCTCGGGTTTGAAATTGCATCTGCGGGTCCTGTTGCCCGTGGTCGAAAATTCGGTGTCCGGCAATTCGTTCCGCCCCGGGGACATATTGAAATCCAGGTCGGGAATGAGTGTTGAAATCGGCAATACGGATGCCGAGGGAAGGTTGATTCTGGCTGATGCCATCAGTCTTGCCTGTGAAGAAAAACCACAAATGCTGATTGACATGGCAACCCTTACCGGTGCAGCCCGCGTGGCCCTGGGTCCCGAGATTTCACCCCTTTACACGAAGAACCGGCAACTGGCCGGCCAGTTGTCCGAATTGGGTGAACAATGGGGTGACCCCCTTTGGCCCATGCCATTGTGGCATCCCTATGACAAGAATCTTTCCTCTTGCATTGCCGACGTCAGCCATATTGCCTCCGGTGGTTTTGCCGGATCAATAACTGCTGCCCTGTTCTTGCAGCGTTTCGTTGGCAATGTGGATGACTGGCTGCATCTGGATATTTTTGGCTGGGCCCCAAAAGACCGCCCTGCTCGTCCTTGCGGTGGCACCGATCAGGGAATCATTTCCCTTTTCATGATGCTTGAAAAGAAATTTTCCCGCTAGGGTCGAAGTTCTGTTTCACGGAATTGCGGTCAATAGCCGCGTTTCCTGTCCACCAGGTTTTCCAGCCCCAGCCCGTTTTCATTGTTTATTATCACCCTTGAAAAATAGGAGGCCCCGCTGGTGGGGCTCGAAATTGCCGCTATGTGAGGGGTTATGAGGCAGTTGGGCAATTTCCAGAGCCTGCTGTCCTCTGGCAGGGGTTCCACGTTGAACACATCAAGGCTGGCCGCTCCCAGGGTGCCGTCTTTGAGGGCCCTTTCCAGGTCCTCCTCGTTCTGGTGCCCGCCCCGGGCGGCATTTATCACCACCGGCCCGCCCCTTAACGGTCCCCGGCGCAGTTTCTTGAAATTTTCATAATTCAATATGTTCCTGGTCTGGGTCGTAAGGGGCAACAGGTTCACCAGTATGTCGCTTTGCCCAAGAAAATCATCCAGCTGTTCTCCGCCGGCAAAGACCCTGACCCCGTCGATGTTCTTGGCAGAGCGGCTCCAGCCATTTACCTGGTAGCCGATGGCTTTCAATTGCCTGGCCGCATCGCTTCCCAGCACCCCGAGCCCCATGATGCCAACGCTGATATCCCATGAGGGGGGCGGATAATATTGTTCCCATTTCCGGTTGATCTGATCGTTCCTGAAACGGGAAAGGCCACGATGGTGCATGCTGACATTGGCAATCACATAATCGCTCATGCACCTGGTCAGTTCATCGTCCACATAGCGCACTATCGGAACGGAATCGGGAAGGTGAGGATGATCAACCAGGGCATCGACCCCGGCTCCCAGGCATAGTATGGCTTTCAGGTTTTCAAGACCGTCAAAGGCATTATCCCGTGGTTTCCAGACAAATATGTAATGTATGTGGGCCGG
This sequence comes from Hyphomicrobiales bacterium, assembly GCA_015487515.1. Classification (GTDB taxonomy): domain Bacteria; phylum Pseudomonadota; class Alphaproteobacteria; order Rhizobiales; family Devosiaceae; genus DROE01. Next base: position 1,731 of record WFPQ01000294.1, read on the forward strand.
GTCGAAATCATCGTTTCGTGTCACGATCTCATAATCGCCGAGCAATTCTGAAAGCCTGCTGACCCAGGCTTTTTCATCAACTTCTTCCAAGTGCAGCAACAGCATGCATGCTTCTCCCAGAAAAAGGGCCGCCTCGTTTTTCAAGCAAGGCAGCCCGTTTTTTCCTTATTGCCCGCGGAAACCGATTATCCATGGGAGCTGAGATATTATGTTGTCGGCTGCTCCCGCCAAGGGGCCGGCTGCATGGAGCCGGCTGCCCCACCAGATTCCTCCAGATAGCTACTGGGGCAGGTCAACCGGGTTTTCCGACAGGGTTCTTAGATATGCCAGAAGGTTGGCCCGGTCCTCTTCCTTGCTGATGCCGCGGAAAGCCATCTTTGTGCGTGGTGCAAATTCCCTGGGGTTTGTCAGGAACGCATTGAGGTTTTCAAAGCTCCATGTCTCCCCGGCATCGCCCATTTCCTTCAGCACGGCGGAATATTTGTAGGTTTCGTTTGCAGCTATGGGAGCACCGACTATGTCATAGAGCACGGGACCTGCCTTGTTGCCCTGGCCCTGTTCGAAATTGTGACAGGCCGCACAGCTGCGCGCTACCCTTACTCCCTTGGTTGCATCTCCACCTGCCAGCAGCAGGCCTATTTCGCTCATCTCGCTGGCCGGTATTGCAGGAGCCTCTTCGGCGGCAGGGGCTTCAGCCTGTGCCGCTGCAACTTCTTCAGCCGCGGGAGCCTCACTTGTTGCAGGAGCTTCTTCGGCAGCAGGAGCTTCGGGTGCCGGGTCTTCCTGGGCGGCAGGGGCGGTTTCTTCAGCCGCGGGTGCTTCCGTTGCAGGGGCTTCTGTTGCGGGAGCCTCGGCAGCAGGAGCTTCAGCCTGTGCTGCTGCGGTTTCCACCGCCGGGAACGGAACCGGTGATTCTGAAAGGGTCTGCAGATAGGCCAGCAGATCGGCCCGGTCTTCTTCCTTGCGCATTCCCGGATAGGTCATCTTCGTATTGGGAGCAAATCCCTTTGGAGATTCAATGAAGCTGTTCAGGGCTTCGAAAGTCCAGATGTCGCCATTTTCGCCCATTTTGGCCAGTACTTCGGAATAGGAGAAGGTTGCATTTCTGGCGATTGCCGATCCAACGATGTCATAGAGCGGCGGCCCCGATTTGTTTGGTCCGTTAGGATCTACCGAATGGCAGGCCGCGCAGCTTCTGATCAGGCGGGCGCCATTGTCGGCCGATGCGGCAGCCAGCAGTTCGGCCAGGGGTGTTTCAATGACTTCGATTTCCGCAACGGCGGCACTGCCATCGTCAGCCTCTGGCAGGGAATAGCCCGGACCATCGCCCTCTATCGGCGCATAAAGGGCATCGGCTATGAAACCAAGCCCCATTACAAATATCAAGGCACCAAGAATGGCGCCCAGGATCTTGTTAAATTCAAAAGAGTTCATCTGGTTTCTCCACACCAAGGCTTCCCAAGCCAGCGTAATTCATGATCAGGCCGACAGAATTTGTATCAGGCCGTTCAGTTCCGTTCCGTTTGCCAAAGCCACTGCTTTTATTTCACATGCTTTTATTCAAGAGATTATGCAAATTTCCTTAAAATCAGTTCCTTGACCAACTGATTCCATCAAATTCGGCTGCGCGCAAGTTATAAGCAACGACCCCGTGGCGCAACCGGGTTTGCAACAAGTGCGACAAAGGGCGCAAAAAGTCCACAATTTCCTTGATTTTCTTTCTCCATCAAGCATGTTGGAGCGGTTTTTGTTGAATTTGCCAGATGAATTGCCGGGCGGTGTGGTTTTCGTGGCCCTGTTCATCCAGAATCCGACTTTGCTGGATGGCGGTTCGGGACGTTGACCGGGTTATGGTTCGGAAAAAGGCCCCCGGTCCGGTCAGGACATCAGGGCAATTGCCGGCCAGTGCCGGTATCATCTGGGCAGTATTTGGACAATGCGGACCAGCATAACGGGGGAGCAGCCTGATGGATATTGACCTTGAAGAGGGAACAGGTGCCAGGACAATCGCCTTCCAGGGGGAACTGGGAGCTTTTTCCCATGCGGCTGCCCTTGAAACATTTCCCAACGACAGGCCCCTGCCCTGTATCACCTTCGAACAGACCATTGCCGCGGTTCAGGACGGCAAGGCCGATTTTGCGGTGGTTCCGGTAGAAAACTCCCTCTACGGCCGCATAACCGACATTCATCATATTCTTCCCCAAAGCGGACTTTTCATCGTTGGTGAACATTTTTTGCCCATCCGCATGAACCTGCTCGGCATCAGAGGGGCAAGGCTTTCCGACATAAGGTCCGTGCAGAGCCTTTCCGTTGCGCTGGGCCAGTGTCGCCGTTTCATTTCTGAAAACAACCTTCTGCCCATAAATGCCGTTGATACCGCCGGCTCGGCCAGGGAGGTGGCAGAACGGGGGGACAAGAGCCGGGCTGCCATTGCTTCCGGTATTGCCGCAAAGATTTATGACCTTGATATTATTGAAGAAAATATCGAGGACGCAAGTCACAACACCACCAGGTTTCTAATGATGTCCCGGAACAGGCTCAATATTTCTCCTGGTAAAGACAACATAAAGACCACCTTCATATTCAGGGTGCGCAATGTTCCGGCTGCCCTTTACAAGGCCATGGGCGGCTTTGCCACCAATTCGGTCAACATGCTGAAACTTGAAAGCTACATGATCGATGGTTCATTCACCGCCACGCAGTTTTATGCGGATATAGAGGGTCATCCTGATGATGAGAATGTAAGGCTGGCTTTCGAGGAACTGGGTTTCTTTACCGACCATTTCCACATTCTCGGAGTCTATCCGGCAGCCAGAAAATGACCCTGCCGGATGATCTTTCAGATATTTCTTCTGTCGCGGTGCTGTCCGCAAGTCCCTGGGAAAAAACTGCGATTTTTTGCGGTTTGCCCTTGCATCTGGCAGGGCAATGGCACAAATAACCGGAAGGAAGGCTGGCACGGACATTTCCCTCGCCAACCGGGTCAGGTCCGGAAGGAAGCAGCCCTAACGAGTTCTGAAATGGGTCGTTGCCAGCCTTCCGCCGCACTTGTATATTGCCGGCCGGGCTGCCCTGATTCCTGCGGGGCCGGGGTTGGGGCCGGGTTGCAGAATTCTGTGGCCCGGACCGGTTTTACCTGCTTTTCTTGTTACTCTGGCCAAAAGAGCGTTTTTGCAAATGGCTGACCGGAAAAAAAACGCCGATCAGGCAGGAGACGCCAGCGGGCAGGATGGTGCCGGCGGGCGAGACGATGCTGGCGCAGCAAACGGTACTGGCACAAGAGATGATGCTGGCATGAAACGAGGCAGTTCCGGCACGGGAGACGATCCCTACCTGGTATTGGCCCGCAAGTACCGCCCCTCAGATTTTTCTTCCCTGATCGGCCAGGGAGCCATGGTTCAGACCTTTTCCAATGCCTTTAAGTCGGGCCGCATTCACCATGCTTTCATTCTCACCGGGGTGCGCGGGGTCGGCAAGACCACCACTGCCAGAATCCTGGCCCGGGCCTTCAATTACGAGAACGAAAAGTCAAGGCGCCCCACGCTTGATTTCAGGGAGCCGGGTCTGCACTGCAAGGCCATCATAGAGGGTCGGCATGTGGATGTCATTGAAATGGATGCGGCTTCCAACACCGGCATCGATGATATTCGCGAGATCATTGATTCGGTAAAATATGCTCCTTCCTCGGCCCCTTACAAGGTCTATATAATAGACGAGGTCCACATGCTTTCCAGGCAGGCCTTCAACGGCCTGTTAAAGACCCTTGAAGAACCTCCCCCTTACGTGAAGTTCATTTTTGCCACCACCGAAATCCGCAGCGTGCCGGTTACGGTTCTTTCCCGCTGCCAGAGGTTTGATCTTAAAAGGGTGGACAGCCGGGTTATGATGGATCACCTGGTCTCCCTGCTCAAGAAGGAAAATATCGAATATCAGACCGATGCCCTTGCCATGATAATCAGGGCCGGAGAAGGTTCGGTCCGCGATTGTCTTTCCCTTGCCGACCAGGCCATTGCCCATGGCGATGGCAGGATTGTCCCTGATACCGTAAAAGCCATGCTCGGCCTTGCCGATCGCGCCACGTTGATCGACCTGTTCGAAGCCCTGCTTGGGGGCCGTGTGGCAAGGGCCCTGGAACTGGCCCGCACCCTTTATGACGGGGGAGTCGATCCGGTTGCGATCACCGCCGACCTGGCCGCCTTCACCCACCTGGTTTCCCGCATAAAGATAGTTCCGGCCAGCGCCGATGACATTTCCCTCTCCCCGGACGAAAGACTGCGCGGCAGGGAATTTTCGGAAAAACTCGGCATGCGGGTCCTTACCCGCACCTGGCAGATATTGCAGCAGGGAATGGGTGAAATTGCCAGGTCCGGCGATGCCATTCAGGCCCTTGAGATGGTGCTGATAAGGCTGGCCCATGCTTCTGACCTTCCCACCCCCGACCAGCTGGTCAAAAAGCTGCAGGCCGGTCACGATCCGGCAGGTGCCTCCGCCAGCAATACATCCGGGGATGACAGTCCTTCGCCGCCCGGTCATTCTTCCGGCGCTTCCTCCATGGTTCAAAATCCGGCTCCGGCCGGAGGGTGGCGGGGGCAGGGCATGGCAAAGCCGGCTTCTGCTGCAGTCGATCCGGTTCTGGAGACCGGAGCCAGGCCCGTTTCCGCAGATGCCGAACGGGGCAGTGCTTTGCCTTCTCCCGCCAGCTTTGCTGAAGTGGTGGAACTGGCCCTGGAAAACCGGGATCTTTCGATCAGGCATGCCCTTGAAAATGATGTCCGGCTGATAAGTTTTGCTCCCGGCCACCTGGAAATTGCCCTGACCGGAACGGCCGACCGGTCCATCGTTTCGACTCTTGCGGCGCGTCTGAAGCAATGGACGGGTGAAAACTGGCTGGTAAGCCTTTCGAATGGAGACTGGCAGGAACTGGCAAAGACGGCCCCGACCCTGCGTGAAATAAGGGACAGGCGCCAGAATGAACTCTTCCGGGCAGCCAGTGCAGACGATATGGTTGTTGCGGTCATGAATACCTTTCCGGGCGCACGCCTGGTGGAAGTCAACCAGATCAGCCCTTCCGGCTCCGGGTCGCAGGGTGTATCCGATGATGAAATGAAAAAAAGTCAGGATGAAAAATGAAAGATTTCATGAGCATGATGGGCAAGGTCAATGAAATGCAGGCCCGCATGTCCCAGGTGCAGGAAGAACTGGAAAACACCATTGTCCAGGGCAGCGCCGGCGGCGACATGGTACAGGTTTCCATGTCCGTAAAAGGCACGCTTAAGGGTATAAGGATCGACCCGTCCCTGTTGAATCCCGACGAGGGGGAAATTCTTGAAGACCTCGTCATTGCCGCCCATGGGGATGCCATGCAAAAGGCAGAGGCGGCAAGAAATGAAAAGATACAGGAAATAACGGCCGGACTTCCCATTCCCCCGGGAATGAAGCTGCCGTTTTGACAGGCTTTCTGATTCTGGTGTTGTGGCATGTCCGGTAATGGCGGCAGCGAGATAGAGCAACTGGTCCAGCTTATGGCCCGTCTGCCCGGGCTTGGTCCCCGTTCGGCCCGCCGGGCCGTTCTGCACCTGATCAAGCGCAAGGACGGCCTGATGTCTCCCCTTTCCAGGGCCCTGCAAAGGGCCCTTGATGCGGTTGTCGAATGTGCCGAGTGCGGCAATATCGACACCATGTCTCCCTGTTCCATCTGCTGCGATCCGAGGCGGGGACAAAACACCATGCTGATTGTCGTCGAGGATGTGGGGGATCTCTGGGCCCTGGAGCGGGCTGCCATTGGCCCGGTGCGCTATCATGTGCTCGGAGGGGTGCTTTCGCCCCTTGACGGGGTCGGGCCCGAAGATCTTTCGATTGATGCCCTTGTTGCCCGGGCCGGGGATTTTGACGAAGTGGTCATTGCGTTGAACGCCAACGTGGAAGGTCAGACCACCGCCTATTTCATTACCGACCGTCTCGGGGGCCTTGATATTAAGGTCAGCCGGCTGGCCCATGGAATTCCCGTTGGCGGCGAACTGGACTTCCTTGACGAGGGCACGATTTCCCAGGCATTGAAGGCCAGGACCGGCCTGTAGTGCCGTTTCATTTTTTTGCCGGAACCCGGTCCGTGGCGGGCAGGAAGTCCGGCACCTGCTCGATCTCGGCCGGTTTTTCCCCGCTTCCTTCAAGCCTGCCCGTTTTGCTGCCGCCATCGGGGCCCTGTTCCTGTTCTCCATTCCAGCCCGGGGGCATCTGCTTGGAGTTTTTTGCCCCCAGTTCCTGAAGCTGTTCCACCTGCCTGATGACGTTTCCCGGCCCCCTGGCCAGCTGGCCCTTTGCCTCATCGAAATTTTTCTGGGCCGCCGCCAGGCTTTTTTCCATTCGGTCCATGCTGGCCAGAAAGCTGCAGACCTTGTCATAAAGCCGCCCGGCCCGGCTTGCTATTTCCTGGGCATTCTTGTTGCGGTTTTCCGTATCCCATACATTGGCCACGGTTCTAAGGGCCACCATTAGGGTGGTCGGGGTGGTGATATAGACATTTTTTGAAATGGCCTGGTCTATCAGGTCGGGCCTGGCTTCGAATGCGGCCGAAAACGCTCCCTCGATGGGAACGAACATCATCACGTAGTTAAGCCCCGATCCCGAATGAACCTGGTAATCCTTTTCACCAAGGGTCTTGATGTGGGAGCGCAGGGAATTCACATGCTCACGCAGAAATTCCTGCTTTTTTTCTTCGTCCTGGCAATTGGTATAGGCTTCGAATGCATTAAGGGAAACCTTGGAATCGATCACCAGGCGGTCATTGTTGGGAAACAGTATCTCCACATCGGTCCGCACCAGCGAGCCTGATCGGGAGCGGTGGCTTTGCTGTTTTAGATATTGCTCTCCTTCCCTAAGGCCGCTTTTTTCAAGGATGGAGGCAAGAACCATTTCTCCCCATGCTCCCTGGGCCTGCGAATTGCCTTTCAAGGCCCTTGTAAGGTTGTTTGCCTCCTCGCTCATGCGCATGCTGTCCCGGGCCAGCGCCTTCATCTGTTCGGCCAGCCTGGCACTGCCCTCGTGGGACATTTTTTGAAATTCGCTGATTTTTTCGGCCAGCGGTTTCAGCAGGTCCCCGACCAGTTGCCGGTTCTGAAGGCCGAACTTTTCCCCCTGGGACGACAATACCTCCTCGGCCAGCAGTCTGAATTTTTCTTCCATCCGGGAATTTATGTATTCGTTCTGTTTTTGCTGTTCTTCCATTCTGGCCTGCAATGCGGCAGCCCTTGCTTCAAGGTCCGTGTTGTTCTGGCGGGATTTCTCCAGTTCCATCTCAAGGTCCCGGATGCGCACCCTCTTGTCACTCAGCTGTTTTTCATGCCGCTCCCGGGCCGCGGCCATGGCCCTTTCGGCTTCCTGCCTGGTGTGAATGTTTTCCCTGCGCAGGAAAACCAGCAGCATGGCAGCAATGGCGATGAATATTGCAAGCCCCGATATCATCAGGGCCGCAGCGCCGCTGATATCCATGTCACCCATGCTGAACAATATGGTTTCCATGGTTCATGGATATACGATTCGCGGCAAAACCGCATGCATTGTGACCGGTTTTGGCCGATTCACGGTTGACCATACCTGGCAAAATCATCATATCACTTGAACAGCATACCACTGGACTTTGTGGCAGTTTGCGTTAAATCAGGCCTCCAGTGGCACCTTGGCATTCCCTGGTTGCCGGATCAGGCCCCTGGAACTGCGGCACGTGGTTGTCCTGTGTACGTGGTGGCCCCGGACAGGTGCCGGGAACAGGCTGAACAAGAGAACCGATATGGCATTGAGAAAGATATTGCTGATCCCCGACCCGCGGCTCCGTCAGGTTGCCAGCCCGGTTTCTGCCATTGATGATCGCATCAGAGCCCTTGTGGATGACATGTTCGAAACCATGTATGACGCCCCCGGAATTGGCCTTGCCGCTCCCCAGATAGGTGTCATGGAAAGGGTTGTGGTCGTGGATTGCGCCAGGCGCGAAGCTGAAGATGAAAACCCCGATGATGATGGCGGCGGGGCCGCCAGGGCGGAAGACCCCGGCCAGGACGGGTCTGGGCCTGTCATTGACGGGCAGGAAGAGCCGGAGCCAGAACCCGACCCGGACCCCATTGCCATGATCAACCCGGAAATCACCTGGTTTTCCGATGAACTTTCCGTCTATGAAGAGGGTTGTCTTTCCATTCCCGATTATTACGAGGACGTGGAAAGACCGGCCCTTTGCACCGTGCGCTACATGGATATGGAAGGCCGGATGGTGGAGCGCAGGCTCAGCGGTCTGCTTTCCACCTGTGTTCAGCACGAAGTCGACCATCTCGATGGCAGGCTTTTCATTGACTATCTCTCCCGTCTCAAGCGGGAGCGCATTACCAAGAAGTTTCAAAAGGCGGCCCGGCGTGCGGCTGGCTGAGGCTTTTGCTTTCTGCTGGCGGGTTTTCATGCCCCATGGGAAGGATTTGGGAAGGATTCATGCGCATAATCTTCATGGGAACTCCCCGGTTTGCTGTTCCTGCCTTCAGGGCCATACTGGCTGCCGGTCATGATGTGGTTGCCTGCTATACCCGGCCACCCCGACCGGCCGGGCGGGGCCGGGATCACAGGCCATCCCCGGTGCATCTTGCCGCCATGGAGGCGGGAACGAAGCTGTTTACCCCGGTCTCGTTAAGGGATGTGGACGAACAGGATCGTTTTTCTTCCCACGGGGCCGATGTGGCAATTGTCGTAGCCTATGGCCTGTTGCTGCCGCCGGAAATCCTGAACGCTCCGGCATTTGGGTGTCTTAATCTGCACGGCTCGAAATTGCCGCGCTGGCGTGGCGCCGCACCCATCCAGCGTGCCATAATGGCCGGAGACACCTCAAGTGCCGTTCAGGTCATGCGCATGGACGAAGGGCTGGACACGGGAGATATTGCCCTTTCGCTTCCGATTGACATCCCCGCGGACATGACCGCCGGCCAGCTTCATGACAGGATGATGGTTGCCGGGGCAGGGCTCGTGGTCAGGGCCCTTGAAAAACTGGAAGAGGGAGAGCTTGATTTTACTCCCCAGCCCTCCCATGGGGTGACTTACGCAAAAAAGATTTCCAAGTCCGAGACCCGTATTGACTGGAGCCTGCCAGGCGAACAGCTGCACAATATCATTCGCGGCCTTTCCCCGTTTCCCGGTTCGTGGACCATGTTCAAGACAAGGGGACGGCAGGTCAGGGTCAAGATATTGCAGGCAAGGCCGCTTGATGTGACAGGCAGGGCCGGAAGCATCCTGGAACTTGATGACAGCAACAGGCTGGTTGTTTGTTGCGGCCGGGGGGGGCTGGAGATTCTGCGTCTGCAGCGGGCCGGGGGTGCTCCCATGGGGGCCGGCGAATTCATTCGCGGCGCGGGTGATCTGTCCGGCCAGATATTGGCAGGTCCCTGAAAATGCCCAGATACCGCCTGACGCTGGAATATGACGGAACCCCGTTTGTCGGCTGGCAGCGCCAGCCCGACCATTTGAGCGTGCAACAATGCCTTGAGCAGGCAATTGCCGGTTTTTCCGGGGAGAGGGTGGACAGCCAGGCCGCCGGGCGCACCGATGCGGGGGTTCATGCCCTCGGCCAGGTCGTCCATTTTGATCTGGAGCGTCACTGGGATCCTTTCCGGGTCAGCCAGGCATTGAATTTTCATCTCAAGCCCCATCCGGTTGTCGTTATCGGATGCGAACTGGTTGATGGGGAATTCCAGGCCAGGTTTTCGGCCCTGGCCCGCCATTATCTTTACAAGATTCTGAACCGCCGGGCCCGTCCCACCCTGCAGGCCGGCCGGGCCTGGCACGTGCCGGTGGAACTGGATGCCGGGAAAATGCACGAGGCGGCCCAGATACTGGTGGGTGAACATGATTTTTCCACCTTCAGGGCCGCCGAATGCCAGGCCAGGTCACCAATCAGGACCCTGGACAGGATCCAGGTCGATCACATCGGGGAAGAAATCTTCATCCGGGTCAGCGCCCGTAGCTTTCTGCACCACCAGGTCCGTTCAATCACCGGTTCCCTGAAAATGGTCGGTGAGGGCAAGTGGGATGCCGATGACCTCAAAAAGGTTCTTGAAGCAAAAGACCGTTCCTGGTGCGGTCCCATGGCCCCCGCTTCCGGCCTCTACCTGGTTGCGGTTGATTATTGAACCGCTGGCTGCGGCATCATGGCCTCATTGGGCATGAAACTGCCAACTATCATCATGCCTATCAATATTCCCACGAGCTGGGCTATCAGGAACATGGCCACCTGCATGGGTTTTAAGGTCACTATCAGGCGTGCAATATTGATTTCCGAAACCAGAACCACCCCGCCGATTATCAATATGGATAGCTGTGCATCCACGTTCAGAAACAGCAATACAACCGACAGGGCGGTAATAAAGAAGGTGGCCCAGTTGTCTGCGACCAGATAGGGGACCAGCCCGTCCAGACGCCCGAACTGGCGCAGGGCCAGGGCCCCGAAGGATGTCTGGGTAATGAACAGTATGACCACCATCAGGATGGCCAGGGACGGACTCAGGGCTGCCGGGTTTCCTCCTCCCGGTCCACCCAGTATGGCAGGCAGAAATGCATTGAAGGTCGAGGCCACCAGAAAGGCTATGAAGCTTCCGGCCAGCCCGCGCAGACCCAGGTCGAAAAAATCTCCCGCATTGCGCCGCCCCAGCAGGACCGCAACGGTTCCGCGCCCGGCATCAATGAATTCCTGCATGTTTGACTTGTTCATGATGGAGCGGTTTCCTGGCTGGGGTGCATGGCTGTCTGCTCGTGTCGATGGCCCTTTGCCCGACTTTATTGTCACAAGCATTTAGGGGCTTATGGCCAAAGCCGCAAGCCCTCAATATCTCACCCCCCTGTTTTGATGAAAAATCTGCGCATGATCTGCACGTAAATCTTTTGCAGGTCCAGCAACTGGCTTGTCTCGACCCGCTCGTCCACCTGGTGCATGGTCTGGCCCACCAGGCCGCATTCCACCACCGGGCAATATCTGGCAATGAAACGGGCATCCGAAGTGCCGCCGAACGTGGCAAGTTCCGGTTCCCTGCCGGTTACCGACTTCACCGCCTCGCAAACCGTTTTCACATCATCCCCCATGGGAGAAATGAAACAGTTTGCCACATTGCCCAGCTGGCGCCATTCAATCTCAAAACCGTTGCCGCTGACCTGGCCGATCCGTTCGTCTATCCACTTTCTTATGGAAGGGCCATCCCAGTTTTCGTTGAACCTTATATTGAAACTGAGGGTTCCCATGGCCGGAATTACATTGGCTGCCCGATTGCCGATGTCGATCGAGGTCACCTCCAGGTTTGAGGGCTGAAAGTGCCCGGTCCCCCCATCCAGTTTCGTATCGCTCAATATGGAGGCCAGCCGGGCCAGTACCGGGGCCGGATTGTTGGCCCGTTCCGGGTAGGCCGAATGTCCCTGCTTTCCGGCAATGGAGACGATGCCGCTGATCGATCCGCGGCGCCCTATCTTGATGCTGTCACCAAGAACCCTTGCAGAGCTTGGTTCACCGACCACCGAAAAGTCAAACCTGTGTCCCTTCTCCACGGCCCATTCCAGAAGTTTCTGGGTGCCGTTTATGGCATCTGCTTCCTCGTCATTGGTTATGGCCAGGGAAATTATGCCTTCATCTGCCTCCTTGCTTTTGACGAGGGCGGCCGCTGCGGCACAAAATGCGGCCACGCCGCTCTTCATGTCCACCGCTCCCCGTCCCCATATCTGCCCCCCATCCTCGATGGCGGCAAACGGGTCATGGGTCCAGTCATCGGGATTGCCCTCGGGCACCACGTCCGTATGCCCGCCAAACAGCAGGTGCCTCCCCCTGGTGCCCCTGGTGGCAAACAGGTTGTCCACCGGATAGGAGCCATCTCCCTCAAAGACCATTCTGCTGCATTCAAATCCCAGCGGTTCCAGGTAGGCCTGGACCACGTCCAGGGCTCCCGCCTCCCTTGGGGTTATCGAGCGGCATCGCATCAGTTCCTGCAACAGGGTCTTTGGGTTGGTCGAGGCAATCGCTTCGTCGATGTTTGGGTCTGGCATGATTTACCCGGGTTCTGTTTCGGTGCTTTCGGGGCCCGGCCGTTTGCCGCCGGGTTGTTCCTGCGGGGTTTTGGTTTTCAGTCCCTTAGCAGGTCGTTTATCGAGGTTTTGGAGCGGGTTTTCTCATCGACCCGTTTTACGATCACCGCGCAATAAAGCGAGGGGCCCATGCTGCCATCGGGCAATGGCTTGCCCGGCATCGAGCCCGATACCACCACCGAATAGGGCGGTATTTCTCCCATGTGGACTTCGCCGGTATTGCGGTCGATTATTTTTGTCGACTGGCCGATGAAAACCCCCATGGAAATTACCGAACCTTCGCGAACGACAACCCCTTCCACCACTTCGGAGCGGGCCCCGATGAAGCAATTGTCTTCAATGATTACCGGCCCGGCCTGCAATGGCTCCAGCACTCCGCCGATCCCGACGCCTCCCGAAAGGTGCACGTTCCTGCCGATCTGGGCGCAGGATCCGACCGTGACCCAGGTATCGACCATGGTTCCCTCGCCGACGCTTGCCCCCAGGTTGATGAAGGACGGCATCAATACCGCCCCCTTGCCGATATGGGCTGACTTTCTGACTATGGCGCCCGGAACAGCGCGAAAACCGGCTTCCCTGAAGCGCTCCCTGTCCCATCCGGCAAATTTCGAGGGGACCTTGTCCCACCAGTTTGCTCCTCCCGGTCCGCCTCCTATCGTTTCCATGTCGTTCAGCACGAAGCTGAGCAGCACCGCCTTCTTCAGCCACTGGTTTACCACCCATTGGCCGTTTTCGCGGCGCTCGGCCACCCGGGCCTTGCCGCTGTCCAGCAATTCCAGGGCTTCCTCCACTGCATCTCTTGTTTGGCCCCCGGTGTTCAGGTCCAGTTCGGATCGTTTTTCAAAGGCCTCGTCAATGGTTCGGGATAGCTCTTCATGGGTCATGGTGATTCCTGGGTCATGGTGATTTTGGTGATGGTGATTTTGGTGATGGTGATCAATTATGGTTTTTGGATATTGCCTGGAAG
>WFPQ01000295.1 GCA_015487515.1 Hyphomicrobiales bacterium
ATATGTAAGTGCCAGGGCCAGTGTAGCCAGCGAGGAAAAAAGCGAAAGCCGGGCAAACAGCAGAACGGGATTTTTCATGGAATGGGATGAAAATATCGCCAGCAGCGGAATGTACAAGAGCATTGGCAGGAAGTTCAGACCAAAGGCGATGTCGGATGGGGTTCTGGCGCTGATGGCGGCCAGGATGACCTGAATGGCAAATACGCCCAGCAATATCCTGCCGTAAAGGTCCAGGGAGGGGGGTATGCTTCTTTCGACCAGGAAGATATAGGCCATCAGGGGGATGGACACGGCAAAGAACAGGTATGGGGCAAGTTCTCCAATTCCGGCCATGGCCGGGGCGAGCATGACCAGGAGAAAAATCAACCCCAGAAATATTTTTGCATGATTCATGGAATTGCTTGTCCGTTTTACGATGGCGTGCGTGCCGGCAGGTGGTTTCGTGGCCATTGAACAGCGTGGGTGAACAGCTGGCAAATGGGCAATTTGCATGATCGTGCTGCAATGTTCAACCGGCCTTGAGAGTTCCGGTGCCCCGGAAATTACCGGGCAGCGGTGACCGGTTCTGTTCTTTTCCTGTTTTCAAGGTATTTTTTCAATTCCGCAACCTGGTCGGGAGAAAACCACAGGCCGCGCTTGGTCCGGCGCCACAGGATGTCTTCGGCACTCATGGCCCATTCGTTGGCAATCAGGTGTTCTACCTCGATTTCGTAAAGGTCGTCACCAAACAACACGCCCAGGCCCCCGGCATCACTGATGTCACCCAGAATGTCATGGGCGATTGTGCCGTAAAGGCGGGTCAGGCGCCGGGCGTGCCTTTTGTCCAGAAAAGGGTATTTTACGAGAAGCATGCTTACCTGATCATCAAAGCCGTTCACGGGGAAATTACCGCCGGGCAGGCTTTCCCGGGCAGTCCAGTCCGTGCCTTTTCTTTCATAGGCCGCTGCTATCTTTTCCATGACCGAAAGGGCCAGTTTTCTGTAGGTTGTCAGTTTGCCGCCATGCACATTGATTATCGGGGCTCCATCCTCGACCTGCATGGTCAGCACATAATCCCTGGTGGCTTCCTGGGCCTTTGAAGCTCCGTCATCAATCAGGGGGCGGACGGCGGAATAGGACCATAGCAGTTGTTCCGGGCTAACAGGGCTGGCAAAATATTCGCTGGCCGCGTCGCACAAGTAATCTATCTCTTCGTCGGAAATTCTGACATCGGCCGGGTCGCCCTGATAGTCGTGATCGGTGGTTCCGATCAGGGTGAAGTCCTCTTCGTAGGGAATCGCAAAAATTATCCGGTTGTCCGAATTCTGGAAAATATAGCATTTGTCATGTTCGAACAGGCGTCTGACCACGATGTGGGAGCCCTTGACAAGCCTTATGCGCTTGCCATCCTCAAGTCTGATGGCGTCGGCAAGAACCCGGTCGACCCAGGGACCGGCGGCATTGACCAGAACCCTTGCATGCATGGTTCTGGGGTTTTCACCGGCCCGGCGGACGGTTATTTCCCACATGCCATTGACCCTTTTTGCCGAGGTGACCCTGGTATGGGTCATGATCACAGCTCCCCTGTCGGCGGCATCACGGGCGTTCAATACAACCAGCCTGGCATCATTGACCCAGGCATCGGAATATTCAAAGGCCCTTGAATAAAGGGGTTTCAGGGGCCTGGCGACCTCGCTGTCCTTCATGTCTATGGTCCTGGTGGGGGGCAGGAGCTTGCGGCCACCCAGATGGTCATAGATGAAAAGACCCAGACGCAGCAGCCAGGCAGGACGCAGCCCCTTGTGAATGGGAAGAACAAAACGAAGCGGCCAGATTATGTGGGGGGCTATGGTCCAGAGCCGTTCGCGCTCCATCAGAGCCTCGCGGACCAGCCTGAATTCATAATGTTCAAGATAGCGCAGGCCGCCATGGATGAGCTTGGTGGCACCGGACGAAGTGCCGCTGGCAAGGTCATTCATTTCGGCCAGTGCGACACTATAGCCACGGCCGGCGGCATCCCGGGCAATTCCACAACCGTTTATACCGCCACCAATGACAAAAATGTCAAAGGGTTCAATTTCATCCACGTCTTGTCCCATTCACGGAGCGCCTTTTGCGCATATGGTTCTTTTTGTTTTCTTCATGATCAGTCTTCAAGTCGGGCAGACACATCTGGCCAGGCAGACACATTAAATCGGGCAGGCGCGCCCCGACTTCGTTTTTCAGTCATTTTACTTCATTTGCGCCTGACATTACTAGGAACGCCAACGGTTCGCGTGTCAAGTGAAAGTGACGGATTGAAAAGAGAAAGTTTCCGATTTTGGTTGATGGGGGAGGTTTATGTTGACAGGGCGGGGTCATGAACCGAGGCCATGCCCCCCTGCCGTGACGACGATAATCATGATTCAAACAAGAGAAGGCTTGAGGGGCTGGTGCTGACGGGGTGCTGCATTCAATGAAAGCTCTAGCTGGCTCTTATGGGGGAAATCCTGATCTCGACGCGCCGGTTCCGGGCCTTTCCGGCTTCCGTTGCGTTGGAGGCAATGGGGCTGCTTTCTCCGCGTCCGTCAATGAACAGCCTTCTCGGGTCTATGCCCTGGGAGGCGATTATGCTGGCAACGGCCAGGGCCCGGTCCTTTGACAGTTGCAGATTGTATTCTTCCGATCCGTCGGAATCCGTGTGCCCGATTATGTCCAGAATTGTGCGGTCGAAGCGAAGCAGGACCAGGGCCACCGATTGCAGGGTCGACCTGAACCGTGGCTGGACCACGGAAGAGTCCACGTCAAAGGTTATGTTGGAAGGCATGTTCAGGACTATCTGATCTCCGACCCGGCTTACCGAAACCCCGGTGCCCTGCAACCGGTTCCTCAGTTCGGCCTCCTGCTGGTCCATGTAGGAACCGATCGCCCCTCCGGCCAGGGCGCCGACCCCGGCTCCGACAAGGGCGGCTATGCGTGCGTCCGCCCC
>WFPQ01000296.1 GCA_015487515.1 Hyphomicrobiales bacterium
CCAATAACAGAGATTTTATTCATGGCTTGCCAGCGGCCACTCTTGAACAAACCCTGCTGGCCGCAACCAGGGCCGCTGCAAGCATCACCCTGCCCTATTTCCGTTCCGGCCTTGGCATCGACAACAAGCTTGAAGAGGGATTCGATCCCGTGACCGCCGCCGACCGAGAAGCCGAAAAGGCAATCAGGCAGATAATAGAAAACAACTTTGACGACCATGCCATAATCGGTGAAGAGCATGGAAACAAGCAGACCGGAAGTCCCTTTTCCTGGATCATCGACCCCATAGACGGAACCCGGGCATTCATTACCGGGGTTCCGGTCTGGGGCACGCTCATCGGCATTGCCCACGAGCAAAAGGTCTTTGCCGGCATCATGAGTCAGCCATTCACCGGCGAAACCTTCGTTTCCCTGGGCAAGCAAAGCCTTTACATTCGTGGAAATTCCACCCCGGACGTCCTTGCCACCAGCCGAATCACCAGCCTGGGGCAGGCCAGAATGATGACCACGACCCCGGCCCTGTTCAAGGGAAGTGAGCTCAAGGCCTATGAAAAGCTGGAGAACATGGTTCGCCTGGCCCGCTATGGCTGTGACTGCTATGCCTATTGCCTGCTGGCAGCAGGAGAAGTTGACCTGGTCGTCGAGGCCGGCCTGAACATTTATGACATAGCGCCCCTGATCCCGATCATAAGAAATGCCGGCGGCACCGTTACCACCTTTGATGGCACGGGAGCCGACATGGGAGGCAATATAATTGCCGCGGCCACTCCCGAACTGCACCAAGCCGCCATGGAAATCATGCAACAGCAAACATGAACCGGGCCAGAATGCCCGTCAGGCCGGCGTCTGTTCGGTAATGAAGGCATCAAAGGCGGCAAAGACCTGCGCCCTTATCTCGTCATTTTCCATGAACAGTTCGTGTCGGGCGTGAGCAATCACACCGTGGCGCCCCAACCGCATGCGCAGCCCCAGTTCTTCGATCGCTGCGGTTGAAACCACCTTGTCCCGGGCCGCCGCCAGCATCAGTACCGGGGTTTTTATACGGGCAGGAAAACCATCATCCCCCGACACCCTGGCCATTGCCCCCAGCGCTGCGGCCAGCCAGCGGAACGAGGGAGCCGAAATTGCCAGGTCCGGGCGCTCCCTGAAAATGTCCACCACCCGCATGTAACGCTCGAAATCCGAAGTCAGCTCGTTTCCGGGAAAGGTCTCGCTGCTTGGCCTCTTGTCATCCTTGCGACCCACCGCCATTTCTCCAAGACCGAAAAAACACAATATCTCGGCCACCTTTGCCATGGCCGAAAGCCCCAGCGGCAAACCATCCAGCGACAGCATCGGAGCACTCAGGAACATGCGCTCGAACATCATCCGGTTGCGCTCCGCCGCCAGCAGCGAAATGAACCCCCCCATGGAATGGCCTACCAGGTTGAAGGGAGGGGAACAGTCGGGCAGCAATATCTGGGAATGAAAGCTTTCCAGGTCCACCAGGTAATCATCGAATTTTTCCACGTAACCCAGTTCTCGCTTGCCAACCAGCCGGTCAGACCCCCCCTGCCCGCGCCAGTCAAAGGTGGCAACACCAAAACCCCGCCGCTGAAAATCGGCAATGGTCTCGAAATATTTTTCAATGAATTCGGAACGCCCGTGCACGAGACAGATAGTTCCTCTAAAGGGTCCGCCGGACCCTGGCCAGAGCCCATAGCGCAGTCGCACATTGTCCCTGGTCTTGAAAAACCCTACCCTGGCCCCTTCCGGAATGGGATTTGATGCGATTTCGCACAATTTCGCACTGCTCATGTCAACCATATTCGCCATCCGGGAATCGGATCCCTTGAAAACCCCATGCCGCACCCCTGAACCGGGCCATGGCAGAATTGAAAATTCGATGAGTCCCGACCCTAAGCAAAGCTTTTCCATTCAGCAACAGCAGAACCGCTGCAATCTGACAGTTTTTCCACGACAAGGGCCGGCACCACCAGTTGAAACTGGCATGATGCCGGCCCTTGCAAGGACGGTCCCCATGCGGGGGGCGGGTAATGGGAACCGCCATTGGCGTGCATGTTAATCGCGTGATCAAACGCCTTTATCGAGTGCACCGGGCAAACATAGCCGGCCGTGCCTGAACCAGCCCCGAGCAAGCCGTTCATTTTTCATTCATCCGCAAAACTCTTCATGCTCCCACTTGAAACGGAAAAATGTCCCCCTACATCTATTGCGTCGGCCGGACCTGACCGGCGATCGCGGATTTTGCTGACCGGCTTGCCTTGCTGATGGGAGCCACAGGGAACCGCGCTCATGTTGCTCAAACAGTTAACAAGGAGAACATGCCATGCAAACTTTTGACTTCTCACCCTTTTACCGTTCAACGGTCGGATTTGATCGCCTTTTTTCAGCCCTTGACGGACTGAACATCCAGGAAACCAAGTCCGCCTACCCCCCCTACAATATCGAACGTACCGGCGATGACAGCTACCGCATCAGCGTTGCCGTTGCCGGATTTTCCCAGGATGAAATCTCCATCCAGACCAAGGAAAACAACCTGATCATCAAGGGTGGAAAGACCGAGCAGGAAAGCACCACGGACAAAGCCGGTGGACGCGAATTCCTGCACCGGGGCATTGCCGAAAGAACCTTCGACCTGAGGTTCCAGCTGGCAGATTATGTGGAAGTCAGCGCCGCCCACATGGAAAACGGCCTGCTTCACCTGGACCTGAAACGCGAATTGCCCGAAAGCAAGAAACCGCGCCAGATAAAGATCAGCACCAGTGAAAAGGCCCCGGCCATAGAGAAAAAGACCTCCGTCAACTAGGACAACCCGAAGGGCCGGGCCGGATTATGACCGGCCCCGCCTGCCTTGCCCCTTGCAGTCTTTGCCGGACCCCGTTCCCGGGCCCGGTCGCATTTACGGCAAAAGCCCGCCAGGAATCTGCCTCCCCGGCCCCACGCCGCTTCTGCCTCCCCCTTGAAC
>WFPQ01000297.1 GCA_015487515.1 Hyphomicrobiales bacterium
ATCCTTGAGCCATGGCATGGCCGGGTCAAAATCGGGAATGGCTTCGCCTTCGGAGAAAGGGGTTACCAGGTCGCGGACATAGATCTGCTTGGCCAGATGGGTGTGGGGGCCTTTTTCCAGCATGATGCCCCGGGTATAGAGCTGCCAGAAGAAATAGCTTCGCCCCATGGCTGCCTGGGACAATCCGGTGGAAATGGAAACTGCCAGCAGTACCGAAATGGAAATGGAGAAACTGCCGGTCATCTCGAAGATCATCACGGCGGTCGAAACCGGGGCGCCCAGAACGGCGGCGGCCACGGCTCCCATGCCGATGGTGGCATAGACGGCAGAACTGGAGGCAAGGTCGGGAAAGACCTGGGCCGCTATCATTCCGAATGCTCCTCCGGTCATGGCTCCAAGATAAAGGCTTGGGGAAAATACTCCACCGCCCATGCGTGAACTTATGGTGATGGCGGTGGCAATGGTCTTTGCAATGATCAGGGAGATAAGCAGCCACAGGTCGAGGCGATTGGAAAGGGCGGCCGAGGTGGCCTCGTAACCCACGCCCAGAACCTGGGGGAAAAAAAGGGCAATCAGCCCGACCAGGAACCCGCCGAACATGGGGCGGATGACGGTTGGAAGGTTGGCCCTGCGGTTCATCCATTCAGCCCCGATCAGGGATGACTGGAACAGGATGGCAACGATGGCACAGGTGATGCCGAGCAGGGCAAAGGCGGGCATTTCGAGCATCGAGGCCAGTTCGAATTCGGGCAGGGAGAATATTATCGCATCCCCGAACCAGAACCGGGCAATGATGGCGGCCACGGCGGCGGATATCACCAGGGGAACGAAGGCGGCCATGGCGAAATGGCCCAGTATGACCTCGTGGGCAAACAGGACGGCGGCGATGGGGGCATTAAAGGATGCGGAAATCGCCGCCGCGACCCCGCAGGCCAGCATGTAGCGCCGGGCCGAAGGGGGCAGTTCGAAAAAACCGAACAGGGACTTGGCAACGGCGGCCGCATAATAGACCACGGGGCCCTCGCGTCCGGCACTGCCGCCCGAACCAAGGGTTATCAGGGATATCAGGGTGCTGATGGAGGCGTTCCTAAAGGTCAGCTTTTCGGAACTCTGGGCCCGTTCCTCTATGACATCTGCAACCCCGCCCGGTCTTTCGGTGGGACCCCAGGCCAGGATTATGAAACCGGCAACGAGGCCGCCAATGGTGGGGGCGGCGATCACGGTCCACCAGGGCAGTTGGGAAAGTTGTTCAAGAAAGACCTCGGACCGGGTTCCGGTCCAGAACCATTGTACAAGGCCGATGGATTCACGAAAGATTATGGCAACCACGGATCCGGCAACACCCGCCAGTATGGCAAGGGTCCACAATTTCGGTTTTTGCAGGCCAAAGAAACTGTCCAGGTTTGGTTTCACCCAATTGTAGACAACCCGAAAAAACAGTTTTAGGCCCGCCCGTGTGCGCACCATATCCCCCACTTTTTCAATCCCTTAAGGGTTTTGTCCCCGGGGACGAGTTTCGATTTGCGGCGTGGTTCATGAACAGGAATTGTTATGCCTTTGGGCCGACCGGGGCAAGGCGCTTTGAGCAAGTTTTGCAAATTTCTTCAAGCCGGTCCGGTTTTTATTCCGATCGTGGCCATTTGAAGTCTTTTGAACCCGAATTTGCAAGAACATTGATGACGCCGGGTGAAGAATTTCATAGGCTGGCAAAATCAATGTTTGTTTGCGGAAGTAAATGGCGGTTTTTAACAGGCTATACATTGTCGTGGGAATATTGGCGATCCTGGTTCTGATGGCCGGATTTCTTGTCCCTCCCCTGGTCGAGTGGAACAGTTACCGGGCCCGGCTGGAGGAGATGGCCGGGGCCAATCTGGGCACGGAAGTGGCGATTGGCGGGGAGATTGATTTCAGAATTCTGCCCAGGCCCCGGGTCAGCCTTGAAAAGATCGTCGTGGGCCCGGCCTCTTCGCCCCTGATCCGTATTGAAAGCCTGGTTGCCGATTTTTCCCTGATGGATTTTCTGCGGGACCGGCTCAATGTCACTTCCATGTCCCTGCAATCGCCTGTCGTGAACCTGGAGATTGAAAGAACGGGACGGTTTTCCTTTCCCCTTGAACCGGGGGAGAATTTTGGCAATGGAAGGATTTCCCTGTCCGGTATCAATATTTCCGACGGTATTGTTTCGTTGAAGGACCAGAGAAATTCCCGGTCCGTGCAATTGGGCTCCTTTGACG